>JAKSUK010000004.1 GCA_024409095.1 Clostridium sp. | reverse complement strand
AGGAGAACTGATAAAAACAGAGATAAAAACTAAGAGGAAAATGAAAGAAAAATATTGACAGTGAAATAAAAGTATCATATTATCTAATTAAATAAAACCTTAACAGAAGTTTTTTAAAGATTGTGTAAAGGATTAAATAAATGTTGGTAATAGGAGTGAATAAAATGATTAATACCATTACTTTAAACCCTTCATTAGATTATATAGTAAAAGTAGATGATTTTAAGGCAGGGCATGTAAATAGAAGCTCTAAGGAAGATATTTATCCAGGTGGAAAAGGTATAAATGTATCAATTGTACTAAAAAACCTTGGAGTTAAGAATAGAGCTTTAGGATTTACTGCTGGGTTTACTGGAGAAGAAATTGAAAAGCTAGTAGCTAATCATGGAGTGGATAATGAGTTTATAAGACTAGAAAATGGAATGTCAAGAATAAATGTGAAGTTAAAGAGCAATGAAGAAAGTGAAATAAATGGAATGGGTCCAGATATTTCAAAGGAAGATATAGAAAAGCTATATAAAAAGCTTGATGCTCTTAAAGCAGGGGATTTTGTTGTTCTTGCTGGAAGTATACCAAGTACTCTTCCAGATGATATATATGAAACTATCATGAAATATTTTAAGGATAAAGAAATAAATTTTGTGGTAGATGCAACAAAAGACTTATTACTTAATGTATTAAAATATAAACCATTTTTAATTAAACCTAATCATCATGAGTTAGGAGAAATGTTCAATGTAAAGCTAAATAGTAAAGAAGAAATAATAACATATGCTAAAAAGCTACAAGAAATTGGTGCAAGAAATGTAATTATATCTATGGCTGGTGATGGAGCGATACTAATTGAAGAAAATGGTGAAATAACTGTAAGTGCTACACCAAAGGGAACATTAGTTAATTCAGTTGGAGCTGGTGATTCTATGGTTGGTGGATTCTTAGCTGGTATATCTGAACAAAAAAGTATTAAAGAAGCTTTTAAAATGGGAGTAGCTACAGGTAGTGCTTCAGCATTTTCAGAAGGTTTAGCAACAAGAGATAAAGTTGAAGAATTGTTAAAACAATTATAGAAGGAGATATGAAAATGAGGATAGTTGATTTATTGCATGAACAAGGAATAGATTTAAACTTTGCTCCAAAAAACAAAGCAGATGCAATTGATATGCTTGTGGAGCTTATGGATAAAACAGGAAATTTAAATGATAAGCAAGGATATAAAGAAGCTATTTTAGCAAGAGAAGATTTAAGTACTACAGGAATTGGTGATGGTATTGCTATACCACATGGTAAAACAAAAGCAGTAAAAAATGCTTCACTTGCAGCAGCAGTAAGTAAAGAAGGTGTTGATTATGATGCACTTGATGGAATGCCTTCACATTTATTTTTCATGATAGCAGCACCAGATGGTGAAAACGAAGTTCACTTAGAGGTGTTAGCAAGACTTTCTACTATATTAATGGATGAAGCATTTAGAAGTACATTAATTAATGCAAAAGATAAGAAAGAGTTTTTAAGTCTTATAGACAATAAAGAAAAAGAAAAATTCCCAGATGAACAAAAAGAGGAAACTGAATCTACTGCTGATTTAAGAAAAGGATATAAAGTTTTAGCTGTAACAGCATGTCCAACTGGTATTGCTCATACTTACATGGCAGCAGAAAGCTTAAATGGTAAAGCAGAAGAAATGGGAATATCTATTAAAGTTGAAACGAATGGTTCTGGAGGAGCAAAGAATATCTTAACAAAAGAAGATATTGAAAATTGCGAAGCTATCATTGTAGCAGCTGATAAAAAGGTTGATATGGCTAGATTTGATGGTAAAAAAGTAATTCAAACTAAGGTTGCTAATGGTATACATAAAGCAGAAGAACTTATAAGTAAAGCAGCTAAAGGTGATGCACCTATTTATCATCATGCAGGTGGAGTATCTGAAGAAGAAGATTCAAAAGAAAAAGAAAGTTTTGGACGTCAGCTTTATAAGCACTTAATGAATGGTGTTTCACATATGCTTCCATTTGTTATTGGAGGAGGTATATTAATAGCTTTAGCTTTCTTATTTGATGATTATAACATAAATCCAGCTAATTTTGGTAAAAACACACCTTTAGCAGCAGTTCTTAAAACGATAGGTGAGACTTCATTTAACTTTATGCTTCCAGTTTTAGCAGGATATATAGCAATGAGTATTGCAGATAGACCAGGACTTGCAGCAGGTTTTGTTGGAGGGGCATTAGCTAATTCAGGAATAACTATGGAAAGTGCATTTAATTCAAATATATCTGTTGTTAGTGGTGGATTTTTAGGTGCCTTATTTGCAGGGTTCCTTGCAGGATATCTTGTTCTTGGAATTAAGAAGGTATTAAGTTTATTACCACAATCATTAGAGGGATTAAAACCTACATTATTATATCCTTTACTTGGAATTGGACTAATTGGTGTAATTTTATTATTTGTAAATCCATTCTTTGGAACAATTAATACAGGAATAACAAATGTATTAAATTCAATGGGTGGAACAAGTAGAGTTCTTTTAGGTATAGTTGTAGCTGGTATGATGGCAATAGATATGGGTGGTCCATTCAATAAAGCAGCATATGTTTTTGGTACAGCATCACTTGCATCAGGAAACTTTGAAGTTATGGCAGCAGTTATGGCAGGAGGAATGGTTCCACCATTAGCAATAGCAGTAGCATCATTAGTTTTTAAGAATAAATTTACTAAAAAGGATAGAGAAGCAGCTGTAACTAATTTTGTAATGGGATTATCATTTATTACAGAAGGTGCAATACCATTTGCAGCAGCAGATCCATTAAGAGTAATACCTTCAGCTGCAATTGGTTCAGCAACAGCAGGAGCATTATCTATGTTCTTTAATTGTACATTAAGAGCTCCTCATGGTGGTATATTTGTATTACCTGTAGTAGGAGAGCCATTTATGTATCTTTTATCAGTAGTAATAGGAACAATAGTAGGTGCTATACTTCTTGGAATATTAAGAAAACCAGTTGAAGAAAAAGCAAGATAATATATATGAAAGGTAGAAAATCTAAATAGATTTTCTACCTTTTTTATATTTATTAAAAATATATAGAATAAAACTTAACAAATCTTCTAATAATATATATAGAGTTTATGTTAGGAGGAATATTATGGACTTAAAGGATAGCAATACAAGGATAAATTTAATGAGAGCTTTTGCAGGTGAAAGTCAAGCAAGAAATAGATATACTATAGCAGGAAAAGTTGCAGAAAAGCAAGGAATGCATATAATAAAAGATTTATTCATTTATACGGCTAATCAAGAGAAAGCTCATGCAGAAGTATTTTATAGAGCACTTAAGAGTTGTAATAGCGATAATGTTAATATAGAAGGAGGATATCCAGTTTCATATTATGATGATGTAGCAAAACTTTTAAGAGCAGCAGAGCATGGAGAATTTGAAGAGTATGATGATGTGTATCCAAACTTTGCAAAAGTAGCAAAAGAAGAAGGATTTATTGTAATAAGTAACACTTTTAAAAACATTGCTGAAATTGAAAAAAAGCATGGAGAGAGATTTGGAAAATATGCTGATATGATTGAAAAAGATACTTTATATAATAAAGAAGAAGAAACGATTTGGATGTGTACAAATTGTGGATATATATATGAAGGAAAGTCAGCACCAAATGCATGTCCTGTATGTGCTTATCCTAAAGGGTATTTTATAGAATTTGAAGAAAGCCCATTTGAATAATACATTGTTAAAAAATAGAAGAAGTTGGATTGTCCAACTTCTTCTATTTTTCAGTGCCATTTATTAATCTCTTTATATTACTTCTATGTCTCCAAAATACTAAAATACATGCAAATAATGTTGCATATACTAAGTATTTATCATATCCAAAAAGTAAAGTTGTAACAAATAATGTAACACCAGCACTTAATGAGCGAATAGATACTACTTTTGTAAATAGCTTTAGTCCAAAGAAAACTACTGCTGTTACAATAAAAGCTTTTGGTACTATAAACATAAATGCTGCAGCAGAAGTTGCAACACCTTTTCCACCTTTGAATTTTAAAAATATAGTATAGTTATGGCCTAATATTGCTGATATAGCTACTAAGGCTAAAGAAATACTTTTATCACTTTTTAAAAGTCCTAAATATAAGAATAGATATGTTGCTAAAACAGGTATTATTGCCTTTAGCATATCACATATAGCTGTTATTTTAGAAAACTTCTTACCTGCAAATCTTCCAACATTAGTAGCACCTATATTTCCACTTCCAAATTCTCTAATATCTTTGTTAAATTTCTTTTTAATTATTATATATCCTGTAGGTATAGAACCCATTAGATAAGAAAAAACAACTAATAAAGCTAACATAAATGTCTCCTTTTTATATATTACATACATTATAATATTTTAGATTTTAAAATTATGCAAGAAATATTTATTTTAAAGGACTGTATTTTACGTTAATTCAAACGTATATAGAAAAAAATGGAAATTTTATTAATACAATTTTACATAACTTCTTTTGTTTTAATTAAAAATGGTATATTATGGAAGTGGAGATTATTTTAGTAAAAGATATAAGGGGGAAGATTAAATATGAAGAGATTTACAATACCAAGAGATATTTATTATGGAAAGGGTTCTTTAGAAGTATTAAAGACTATTAAAGGTAA
Source organism: Clostridium sp. (assembly GCA_024409095.1). GTDB lineage: Bacteria > Bacillota > Clostridia > Clostridiales > Clostridiaceae > Clostridium. The sequence goes on along the minus strand of JAKSUK010000004.1, from coordinate 24,587 downwards.
AAAAGCCATAGTAGTTGTTGGCGGAGGGTCAATGAAAAGATTTGGCTTTTTAGATAAAGTAGAAAGTTACTTAAAGGAAGCTAAAATTGAGGTAAAATTATTTGAAGGTGTAGAACCAGACCCATCTGTAGAAACCGTTATGAAGGGTGCTGAAATGATGAGAGCATTTGAACCAGATTTAATTGTAGCTATAGGTGGAGGTTCTCCAATAGATGCAGCAAAAGCTATGTGGATTTTTTATGAATATCCTGATTTTACATTTGAAGAAGCAGTAGTACCTTTCGGACTTCCTGAATTAAGGCAAAAAGCTAAATTTATAGCTATACCATCAACATCAGGCACAGCAACAGAAGTTACAGCTTTTTCAGTAATAACTGATTATAAAGCTAAAATAAAATATCCAATAGCTGATTTTAATATAACACCAGATATAGCTATAGTTGATGCAGATTTAGCACAAACAATGCCAGCTAAACTTATCGCACATACAGGAATGGATGCATTAACTCATGCTATTGAAGCATATGTATCTACAGAAAGTAGTAATTTTACAGATCCATTAGCTTTAAAAGCTATAGATATGGTTAATCATAATTTAATAGAATCATATGGTGGAGATGAAAAAGCTAGATGTTTAATGCATGAAGCTCAATGCTTAGCAGGTATGTCATTTAGTAATGCTCTTTTAGGAATAGTTCATTCAATGGCTCATAAAGTAGGAGCAGTTTTTCATATTCCACATGGATGTGCTAATGCAATATTTTTACCTTATGTAATTCAATATAATAGAAAAAGATGTGAAAAAAGATATGCTGATATTGCAAGAATATTAGGGTTAAAAGGTAATAATAATTCAGAATTAACAGATTTATTAATAGAAAAGATTAATGAATTTAATAGAGCTTTAAATATACCATCATCTATGAAAGAATATGGAGTAAGTGAAGAAGAGTTTTTAAATAATATTAAATTTGTAGCTCATAATGCAGTGCTAGATGCATGTACTTCATCTAATCCAAGAGAAATTGATGATGAAACAATGGAGAAATTATTTACATGCACATACTATGGACAAACAGTGGAGCTGTAAAAAGCAATTATAAAACATGAAAATTAGTAGGAGTGATAAAATGTACAAAATAGTAGATAAAATATATTTAACAGAAAATATATTTTTGATGAATATAGAGGCACCAAGAGTAGCTAAATCAGCTAAACCAGGGCAATTTATAATTATAAGAAATGATAAAAAAGGGGAAAGAATTCCCCTAACAATTGTAGATTATGATAGAAATAAAGGGACAGTTACTATTGTAGTCCAAACAGTTGGTGTAGCTACTAAAGAATTAGCAGAATTTGAAATAGGAGATTATGTGGAAGATTTTGCAGGTCCTTTAGGTAAACCAAGTGAGTTAGTTTTTGAAGATATTGAAAAATTAAAAAATAAACGAATATTATTCGTAGCTGGTGGTGTAGGAGCAGCTCCTGTATATCCACAAGTTAAATATCTTCATGAAAATGGAGTTAAAGCAGATGTAATAATTGGTGCAAGAACTAAAGAATTAATAATATTAGAAGAAGAAATGAAAAAAGTTGCAGAAAACGTATATATATCTACTGATGATGGTTCATATGGATTTAATGGAAGAGTAACAGACTGTTTATTACATTTAATAAATGATGAAGAGAAGAATTATGATGAAGCTATAGTTATTGGTCCAATGATAATGATGAAGTTTATGAGTAAGTTAACTAAAGAGTTAAATATAAAAACAACTGTAAGTTTAAATCCAATAATGGTAGATGGAACAGGTATGTGTGGTGCTTGTAGAGTTACTGTAGGTGGGGAAGTTAAATTTGCTTGTGTAGATGGACCAGAGTTTGATGGGCATTTAGTGGATTTTGATGAATCTATGAGAAGGCAAGTTTTATATAAAACTGAAGAAGGACGAGCTATTTTAAGAATGAAAGAAGGAAAAACTCATAAAAATGGTGGCTGTGGCTGTGGAGGTGATAAATAATGGCAACAATAGATAGAATGAAAAGGGTAAAGGTTACAGAACAGGATCCACAAGTTAGAGCAAAGAATTTTGAGGAAGTATGTTTAGGTTATGATAATGAAAGAGCTGTAGAAGAGGCAACAAGATGTCTTCATTGTAAAAATCCAAAATGTGTTGAAGGATGCCCAGTTTCAATAGATATATCAGGGTTTATTTCTTATATTAAAGAAAATAATATTGAAGCAGCAGCTAAAGAAATAGCAAAACATAGCTCTCTTCCTGCGGTTTGTGGAAGAGTATGTCCACAAGAAAACCAATGTGAAGGAAGATGTGTATTAGGAATTAAGGGAGAAGCTATTTCTATTGGAAAGTTAGAAAAATATGTAGCTGATTGGGCAAGAGAGAATAAGGTAGACCTTTCATCTAAAGAAGAATCAAATGGTATTAAAGTTGCAGTTATAGGTTCAGGACCAGCAGGTCTTACATGTGCTGGTGATTTAGCTAAAAAAGGTTATGATGTTACTATATTTGAAGCACTTCATGAACCAGGAGGAGTATTGGTGTATGGAATCCCAGAATTCAGACTTCCTAAGGAGAAAGTTGTTAAAACTGAAATTGATAATATCAAAAAATTAGGTGTTAAGATAGAAACAAATGTTATTGTAGGTAGAACAATAACTATTGATGGGATATTAAATGAAGAAGGCTTTAAAGCTATATTTATAGCTTCAGGTGCAGGGTTACCAAAGTTTATGGGAATATCAGGAGAAAATGCTAATGGAGTATTTTCAGCTAATGAATTTTTAACAAGAGTAAATTTAATGAAAGCTTTTAAGGAGGATTACGATACTCCTGTAAAAGTTGGCAAAAAGGTTGTTATAGTAGGTGGTGGGAATGTTGCTATGGATGCAGCAAGAACAGCATTAAGACTAGGAGCTGAATCACATATAGTATATAGAAGAAGTGAAGAAGAACTTCCAGCAAGAAAAGAAGAAGTACATCATGCCAAGGAAGAAGGGGTAATTTTTGATATACTTACTAATCCAGTAGAAATAATAAGTGACGAAAATGGATGGGTAAATGCAATAAAGTGTGTAAAAATGGAATTAGGAGAACCAGATGCATCAGGAAGGAGAAGACCTGTAGAAATTAAAGGGTCAGAGTTTATTATGGATGTAGATACAGTAATAATGTCTCTAGGAACATCACCAAATCCACTTATTGCATCAACAACTGAAGGATTAGAAACTAATAAGTGGAAATGTATTGTTGCTGATGAAGAAACAGGACTTACTACTAAAGAAGGTGTATATGCAGGAGGAGATGTTGTTACTGGTGCTGCTACAGTAATACTTGCTATGGGTGCTGGCAAAAAGGCTGCTAAATCTATAGATAAATATTTACAAGAAAAAATAACTAAATAATTGACAAGCTACCTTTAAATTAATCTTATCTGTATAAAGGGGATTTATAATATGATAACTGAGAATATGAGAGAGTTAATTAAAAATGGTGCTACAATAAGGGGAATGTTTGAAGAGGGCAAGGTGTTAGCTAGAAAGTATGGTAAGGAAAATGTTTATGATTTTAGCTTAGGTAACCCAAATGTAGAGACACCTGAAGAAATAAAGAAGCTTATATGTGAAATTGTAAGTGAGGAAGATTCATTAAATCTTCATGGATATATGAGTAATTCAGGTTATGAGGATGTAAGAAAAACAATTGCAAATAGCATAAATAAAAAATATGAGTTGAATATTGATGAACAAAGCATAGTGATGACTTGTGGTGCTGCAGGAGGGCTTAATATAATCTTTAAGAGTATTTTAGAAGAAGGTGATGAAGTTATAGTGTTTGCACCTTTCTTTGGAGAATACAGTAATTACATTAAGAATTTTAAGGGCAAGGAAGTCATTGCTAGTACAGAAGAAAATACTTTTTTGCCAGATGTTGAAGATCTAAAGAGAAATATCACTGAAAGAACAAAAGCAGTTATTATTAATTCTCCTAATAATCCTACTGGAGTAATTTATAGTAGTAAAGTTATAGAGGATATATGTTTTGTATTAAAGCAAAAACAGTTAGAGTATAATAATGACATTTATCTTATTGCTGATGAGCCATATAGAGAACTTGTTTATGATGATACTGATGTTCCGTATATATTCAATTATTATGATAATTCATTTGTATGTTATTCCTATAGTAAATCACTATCATTACCTGGTGAAAGAATAGGATATGTGGCAATAAATAATAAGATGAATGATTTTGAAGAAATGACAGCAGCCTTAAGTATTGCAAATAGAATTTTAGGTTTTGTTAATGCACCATCATTATTTCAAAAAGTAATTAAAAAGTCTTTAAATTTAGAGGTGGATGTAAATATTTATAAAAAAAATAGAGACTTGATTTATAATCATTTAATAAATATTGGAATTAAATGTGAAAAACCTCAAGGAGCATTTTACCTATTTCCTAAATGCCCAATAGAAGATGATAAGAAATTCTGTGAAGAAGCAAAGAAGTTTAATATATTACTAGTTCCAGGATCAGTATTTAAAAAGCCGGGATATTTTAGATTAGCTTATTGTGTATCTTATGAGACAATAGTAAATTCATTGCCGGCTTTTAGTAAGCTTATGGAGCAATATAGATTATAAATATTTCCTATATTAATTATTTGATATAATGTATGGGTACATTTTGTTTTAAAGTAAATTATATGTTATATTTTTCATATAATAAATGTAGCAGGTGAGGAAAATGATAAAAAACATAAAAAAAGTTGTTGCAATACATGATATATCAGGCCTGGGGAGATGCTCTCTTACTGCGGCTATACCAATACTATCTGTATTAGGGGTACAACCTTGTCCTTTTCCAACTGCAATACTATCATGCCAGACGGGCTATTCGAAATTTTCATTTTTAGATCTTACAGAAGAAATGATAAACTATAAAAATAGCTGGGATGAAATGGGGTTTGCGTTTGATGGGGTATATAGCGGGTTTTTAGGTTCTGAAAAGCAAATTGATATTGTAAAGGAATTTATAATAAGTCAAAATAGCTCTTTTGTATTAATAGATCCTGTAATGGGAGATGGTGGAAAGATTTATAAGACTTACACAGAGGTAATGTGCAGAAAGATGAAAGAACTTGTTGCATTAGCAACTGTCACTACACCTAATATTACGGAAGCGTGTATTCTTTCAGATAAGGAATATAAAAATGGGGAATTTTCCTTAGGAGAAATTGAAGAAATGGCTAAAGAAATATGTGCTTTAGGACCTAAAAAGGTTGTTATTACAGGTATTATAAAAGGAAATGAAATAATAAATTTTGCTTATGATATGGATGAAGACAAGAAGTATGTAATAGTTAATAATCATTCAAATAAATCATTTGGAGGAACAGGGGATATATTTGCTTCTATAATATGTGGCATGCTGATGAATGGAAGAGGCTTTGAAGAGGCCATAAAAATGGCTTCAGAATTTGTTTATAAAGCAATATGTTATTCTGCAACACAAAAAATTGATGTAAAGAATGGCGTTGTATTTGAACCAATATTAAAGGAGTTATTTATATGAGTAACGGGAACAGTAAAGTAAAAACATTAGCAATAGCAGCTCTTTTAGCGGCTATCATATGTATTGCTACCACATCTTTTCATATTCCTGTAGGTGTAAATGGAGGATATGTACATGTGGGAGATGCCTTCATATATATGGCAGCATCTATATTACCACTACCTTATGCCATGATGGCAGCAGCCATAGGTGCAGGACTTGCAGACTTGCTTAGTGGTGTAGCTGTATGGGTGATACCGACAATTATTATAAAGCCTATATTAGTATTGTTCTTCACAAGTAAAAATGAAAAGATATTACGTAAAAGGAATATTTTAGCAGTTTTTCCAGCGGGTTTTACAGGTGTAATGTTGTATTGCTTAGCTGAATATATAATGTATGGTAACTTTATAGCTGCTTTTTATATGAGTTTTATTACTTTAGTTCAACCAGTAGGAAGTGGAGTAGTGTTTGTTATGGCAGCTTTAGCCTTAGATAAGGCAAAGTTTAAAAATAAAGTTTCATTTAAAGAAGTATAGAGGGGGCGGATAAAAATGATGAATATATTATATACAATTGGAGATAGCTTATATATTAATATAACTAATAAATGCCCATGTAGCTGTACATTTTGCATTAGAAAAGAAATGGATGGGCTTAAAGGGAGTGGAAATCTTTGGCTTGATAGAGATCCTTCAGTTAGTGAAGTTATAGATGCTCTTAAGAAAAAAGAACTTGATTCATATAAGGAAGTAGTTTTTTGTGGATATGGAGAACCGTTAGTTAGAATACATGAAGTGATAGAAGTGGCTAAATTTATTAAGTCACAATCTGATGTTAAAATCAGAATAAATACAACAGGTATTTCAGATTTGATTCATAATGAGAAAAATACAGCAAGATTGCTTGTTGGATGTATTGATGCAATTTCAATAAGTCTTAATGCACCAACGGCAGAGGAATATGTGAAAGTAACAAGACCAAAGTTCGGCACAGAAGCTTTCTATGCTATGATTGAATTTGCTAAGTATGTTAAAGAAAATATTGGTGATGTAGCTTTTTCAGTGGTTAATGTAATAAATGATGAACAAATTGAAAGGTGTAAGAGTTTAGCAGATGAAATGGGAATTCCTTTAAGAGTAAGAGAAAAAGAGGAATAGTAAAATTAAATAGAGCTATGAATAAAAATACTTGCTTTTGGGTAAAGTTTTAACAGGGGGAAAGGTTGCAAATAATAACCCCTTGTAATTGTTAGTAAAGTATGATAATATATTAAAGGAAGTAATTTACTAATAGCTAAAAGATATAGAGTAGGGGTAAACGCCTGCTCTTTCTATTTTAACGCAACTACTTTTCTAGTTGCGTTTTTATGTACCTATGTTTAAATTACAAAAAAACTGAATATTGAAAAGGAGGGTAAAAATGAAAGTTAATGCCTTAGTAGAACAAATATCTGAAATAGTTAAGCCAATAGCTGAAGAACTTAACTACGATATTTATCACATTGAATATGTGAAAGAAAGCGGAGAATATTATTTAAGAATATATATAGAAAAAGATGGAGGCGTTTCATTAAATGATTGTGAAGCACTTTCAAGAAGAGTAAGTGATGTATTAGATGATAAAGATCCTATTACAGATGCATATTTCTTAGAGGTTTCATCTCCTGGATTAAACAGAACATTATTTACCAACGAACACTATACAAGATTTATAGGAAGAGAAGTTTTAGTAAAGCTTACTAAAGCTATTGAAGGAAGTAAGACTATAAAGGGAATACTTAAGGAAAACAATGAAACTTCAATAACAGTTGAAGGATCTGAAGAAATACAAATTACAAAAGATAAAATTAAATCCGTAAACTTAGAAGGGGAAATATAATAAGGAGGGGAAATATAAATGAATCAAGAATTTATAGGTGCTCTTAAAGAGATAGTTAAAGATAAAGGAATTAGCGAAGATTTATTATTCGAAACAATTGAAGATGCATTAGTAGCAGCATACAAGAAAAATTATGCTGGACCAACTTCTTCAGCACAAAACGTAAAGGTAACAATTGATAGAGAAACTGGAGAAATCCATGTATATTCTCAAAAGGTAGTTGTTGAAGAAGTATTTGATGATGTAACAGAAATTGGACTTGAAGAAGCACAAGCTATAAGACCAATCTACGATTTAGATGACGTAGTTGATTTTGAAGTTACACCAAAGAATTTTGGAAGAGTTGCAGCTCAACTTGCTAAAGGTGTTGTAACACAAAGCATAAGAGAAGCAGAAAGAAGCATCATATATAACGAATACAAAGAGTTAGAATATGATATTATTGTTGGAACAGTTTTAAGACAAGATAAAGGCATGGTATTTGTTAATGTTGGTAAGTTAGAAACTGTAATAGGACCTAATGAACAAATTCCAGGAGAAGAATATAGATTTAATGAAAAGGTAAAATTATATGTAGTTGAAGTTAAAAACACTTCAAAAGGTGCACAAGTTGTTGTATCAAGAACTCATCCAGGATTAGTTAAGAGATTATTTGAACTAGAAGTGCCAGAAATATATGAAGGTGTTGTTGAAATAAAAAGTATTTCAAGAGAAGCTGGTTCAAGAAGTAAAATTGCAGTAGTATCTCATGACGAAAATGTTGATCCAATGGGAGCATGTGTTGGACCTAAGGGAGCTCGTGTTCAAAATATTGTAGATGAGTTAAAAGGTGAAAAAATAGACATAATTAAATGGAGCAAAGATCCAGCAGAATTCTTAGCAAGTGCATTAAGCCCTGCAAAAGTATTAAGTGTTACCGTAGATGAAGAAACTAAATCTGCTAAAGTTATCGTTGATGATAACCAACTTTCACTTGCTATAGGTAAAGAAGGTCAAAATGTAAGATTAGCTGCTAAGCTTACTAACTGGAAGATTGACATTAAGAGTAAATCTCAAGCAGAGGCATTAGAAAACTAAAGGAGGATTTACTGATGAAAGTAAAGAAGATACCTTTAAGAATGTGTACTGGATGCATGGAAATGAAGCCTAAAAAAGAGCTTATAAGAGTAGTTAAGACTCCAGAAGGAGAAGTAACTGTAGATCTTACAGGTAAAAAATCTGGAAGAGGGGCATATATTTGTAGAAATATAGAATGCCTTGAAAAAGCTTTTAAAGCTAAAAGGCTAAGTAGAAATCTTGATATAGCCATAGATGAAGAAATCTATAATAGATTAAGGAATGAGATATTAAATGGATAAGTTTTTTAACTTTCTAGGATTAGCTAAAAGAGCTGGGAATATAGTTGAAGGCTATAGTAGATGTGATGAACAAAGAAATAAGAAAGACTTTTTCTTAATCATAATATCTAATGATGCTTCAAATAGCACTAGAAAAAAATTTAAGAACCATTGCATAGCTAAGAATATAGAATTAATAGAAGATTTTTCAAAAGAAGAATTAGGTTTTGCTATTGGAAGAGAAGAAGTTAAAATTTTAGCAATAACTGATAAGAATATGGCTGAAAAGTTAATATTTTTATATAGAGAAAATTCAGAAATAAATTAACCGGGGGTGATTTTATTGTCAAAAATCAGAGTATATGAATTGGCAAAAGAGTTAAATGTAAGCTCAAAAGACTTAATAACTTTATTAATGGAAGAGTTTGGTGTAGAAGTAAAAAATCATATGAGTGTTATAGAGGATGAAGATGCTGCACTAATTCAAGAACTTATAGGTGAAAATGGAATACCAGAAACAAAGAAATCTATAGTTGATGAATATGAAGACCAATTAGCTGAAGAAGTTAATAAAGGCGTAAGAAAGAAAAAGAAGACTAAAAAAGAAATAGAACGTGAAGAAATTGAAAAAAATGCAGAAGCAGCATGTGGAGTAGTTGAAATAGGTGACACTATCACAGTTAAAGAGTTATGCGAAAAGCTTGGAAAACCAACAGCAGATGTTATTAAAAACTTAATATTCTTAGGTGTAATGGCTGGAGTTAACCAAGAAATAGATTTTGCTACAGCAGAAAAACTTTGTGAAAAATATGAAGTTATTGCTGAAAGAAAAGAAGAAGAAACAGAACTTGAAGCATTTGAAGAAGAAACAGATGTAGTAGAAGAAAATTTAGAAAAGAGACCTCCTATAGTAACAATAATGGGGCATGTTGACCACGGTAAAACTTCATTATTAGATGCTATAAGAAAAGCTAAGGTTACTGATACTGAAGCAGGTGGAATAACTCAACATATAGGTGCTTACACAGTTACTTTAAATGGTGAAAAAATAACATTCTTAGATACACCAGGACACGAAGCTTTCACAGCTATGAGAGCTAGAGGAGCACAAGTAACAGATATCGTTATCTTAGTTGTTGCTGCTGATGATGGTATAATGCCACAAACTAAAGAAGCTATAAGCCACTGTAAAGCTGCTAATGTTCCAATGATAGTTGCAATTAATAAGATTGACAGACCAGGTGCAAACATTGATAAAGTTAAACAAGAGTTAACTGAACATGGTTTAGTATCAGAAGACTGGGGTGGAGATACAATTTGTGTACCAGTTTCAGCAAAGACTGGAGAAAACCTAGATTCATTACTTGAAATGATTCTTTTAACAGCAGAAATGCAAGAATTAACTGCAGATCCTAATAGAAAATCTAAAGGAACTGTTATTGAAGCTAAGTTAGATAAAGGTAGAGGTGCAGTTGCATCATTATTAATTCAAAATGGTACTTTACATGTAGGAGATTCTATTTTAGTTGGATCTACATATGGAAGAATAAGAGCTATGTTTGATGATATGGGTAAAAAGATTAAATCAGCAGGTCCATCTATACCAGTAGAAGTTTTAGGACTTTCAGAAGTTCCAGCAGCTGGAGACAGATTTGTAGTAGTTAAAGATGAAAAGACTGCAAGAAATATGGCTGAAATCAGAAAAGATAAGATTAAAACTGAAAGCCATCAAACATCACATAGAGTATCACTTGAGGATTTATATAGTCAAATCCAAGAAGGTAAGGTTAAAGAATTAAGCATTATTGTTAAAGCTGATGTTCAAGGTTCAGTAGAAGCAATAAGACAATCTTTAGAAAAGCTTTCAACAGATGATGTTAAAGTTAGAGTTATCCATGGTGCAGTAGGTGCTATAACGGAAACAGATATAACTTTAGCAGCAGCTTCAAATGCATTAATGGTAGGATTTAACGTTAGACCTGATTCAAATGCAATAGTTGCAGCAGAAAAAGATGGAGTAGATATAAAGACATATAGAATAATATATGATGCAATTGAAGATGTTAAATCTGCTATGATTGGTATGCTTGATCCAGAATATAAAGAAGTTGTAAATGGTAAAGCAGAAGTAAGAATGACTTACAAGATATCTAACGTAGGTACTATTGCAGGATGTTACGTAATAGATGGTAAAATAGTAAGAAATTCTGAAATAAGAGTAATAAGAGATGGAATAGTTATCTTTGAATCAGTTTTAGCTTCATTAAAGAGATTTAAGGATGATGCTAAAGAAGTTAATAAAGGATACGAATGTGGCTTAAGTGTTGAAAGATTCAATGACCTTAAAGAAGGAGATATAATCGAATCATTTACAATGGAAGCTGTAAAAAGAAAAGAGCTTTAAGAGGTGATTTAAATGGCTAACTATAGAGGCGGAAGAATAAATGAAGAAGTCAGAAGAGAAGTTAGTAATATAATCCAAAATGAAATCAAGGATCCAAGACTTACTGCAATGGTTTCTGTAACAGCAGTAAAAGTTACTAAGGATTTAAGATATGCAAAGGTATTTGTAAGCATATTTGGAAAAGATGAAGAAGAAAAAAATAATACTTTCACTGCATTAAAAAATGCAAGTGGATATATAAGAAAAGAAATTGGCATAAGAATTAATTTAAGACATAATCCACAAATAATTTTTGAATTAGATGATTCAATAAGCTATGGAATGCATATTGAAGAGCTTATTCATAAAGTTAATAAGGGTAAATAATTGTCAATTAAAGCAATTAAAGATATTTTATTAAGTGCAAAGAAGATAGGCATTACCTACCATGTATCACCAGATGGTGATGCAGTAGGTAGTGTTCTTGCACTTTTTAATGGATTAAAATATTTAAATAAAGATTGCTACGTACTTTCTAAGGAAGCAATATCTGAAAATTTAAGATTTCTTTTAAGTTCTGAAGAGGTAACTGGAGAAGTTTATGAACCTACATATGATACAGATGCAGTTATAGTCTTAGATTGTGGCAATTACGAAAGAATATGTGCCAATTTAGAAAATTATAATAAAGTATTACTAAATGTAGACCATCATTTATCAAATGATATGTATGGTACTGAAAACTATGTAGATATAAATGCAGCAGCTACAGCAGAAATTGTCTATGAATTATTATTAGAATTAGGATTTGAATTTAAAGAAGATGATGAAATAAGTAAGGAAATAGGAACTTGTTTATATACATCATTGGTAACAGACACAGGAGCTTTTAGGCATTCTAATGTTACATATAGAACTTTAGAAATTGCAGCTAAACTGAAAAAAATAGGTGTAAATAATACATTTATTTATCAAAGTCTTTTTGATAATAAGGACTTTAATAGAGTAAGATTCATAGGAAAATTACTTACAAATATGAAGCTTGTTTGCAATGATAAAGTTGCATTAATTGAAATTCCTAAAGATGCAGGAGAAGAGTTTGGCATAGCAGTATCAGATACTTCTGATATAATATCTTATGGATTACAGATAAAAGGTGTAGAAGTAACTTTATTAGTAAAAGAGGCTGATGATAAGATTAAAGCCAGCCTTAGAGCAAAAAATGATGTTGATGTAAGAAAGATAGCTGAGTACTTTGGTGGAGGTGGACATACTAAAGCTGCAGGATTAGCCATAAAATATTCAACATTAGAAGAAGCTAGAGATAAAATATTAAGCAAAATAGAGGAAGAGTTATAAGATATGAATGGAGTTATAAATATCGTTAAACCTAAGGGAATGACATCTTTTGATGTTGTTAGAGAAGTAAAGAAAATTTGTTCAACTGGAAAGGTTGGTCACACTGGGACTCTTGATCCAGAAGCTACAGGTGTTTTACCAGTATGTATTGGAAGAGCAACAAAAATAATAGATTATATCATGGATTCAAGAAAAGTATATGAAGTAGAATTTAAACTAGGAATTAAAACTACTACATATGATGATGAAGGTGATATTATTGAAATATGCGAAACTAATCATTTATCTAATGAAAAAATACTAGATGTAATAAATAGTTTTTTAGGTGAATATTCTCAAATACCACCTATGTATTCAGCATTAAAACAAAATGGTGTTAGATTATATACTTTAGCAAGACAAGGAATTGAAGTTGAAAGAGAAGGAAGAAACATAACTATTTATAATATTGAAAATATAAAGATAGATAATCCTTTTGTTTCAATGAAGGTTACATGTTCAAAAGGAACATATATAAGAAGTCTTTGCTATGATATAGGTGAAAAGCTTGGAGTTTATGCAGCAATGACAGAACTTAACAGAGCTGAAACATCAGTATTTAAGCAAGAAAATTCAATAGATATTAGAGAGCTTACTAGCGAAAATTATTCGCAGCATTTAATTTCTATAGAAGAAGCTCTAAACCATTATGATAAAATAAGTATCAACAATAAGTATGAAAAGCTTTTAATTAATGGAGTAAGAGTTGGAGATACTAGATATACAAATGATAAAGTTGAAAATGAAAAATTATATCGTGTATATAATGGAAATAAGTTCTTAGGTCTTGGAAGTAAAAATGATCAAGGATTTAAGATTACTAAATTATTAATAACTTAGGAGAAAAATAATGTTAGTGTTAGAAGATGCTATTTTAAAGGGAAAAAATAAAGAAAACTTTGTGGCTTTAGGTAGTTTTGATGGATTGCATAAAGGACATTTATCTCTAATACGTAAGATGAAAAAGCTGGCTAAAGAATGTCAAGGACAATCAATTGTGTATACCTTTAAAAATCATCCTAGAAAATTTATTAATAAAAATAGTACATTGAACTTAATTATGACGAATGAAGAAAAGATATCTATTTTAGAACAAGAGGGAATAGATATACTTGCATTTAAGGAATTTAATAAAGATATAATGGAAATGAGTCCAGAAGATTTTATTAAAAATATATGTGAAAGTTTTAATATAAAAGGTATTGTAGTTGGATTTAATTTTAAATTTGGCTATAAAAATTCTGGAGATATTAAGTTATTACATGAGCTTAAATCTAAATATGATTTTGACTTATATGTGATGGAACCTTGTATATATAATGAATCAGTAGTGAGTTCTACAAGAATTAGGCAATCTATAATTGATGGAGAGGTAGAAGAAGCTTTTAATATGCTTACAAGGCCATATTCTATTAAAGGAAAAGTAATTCATGGTAAAAAGCTTGGAAGAACAATTGGATTTCCAACAGCAAATTTAGAAATAGATAAAAGCAAATGTATTCCTGCAAGAGGTGTATATTATACTAATGTATGTATTGAAGGAAATATTTTTAAAGGAATTACTTCAGTAGGATATAATCCTACAGTAAATGGGAAAGAATTAACTATAGAAACTAATATTCTTGATTTTAATAAAGATATATATGGACAGATTATAAATGTATCTTTTATTGAAAAGATTAGAGAAGAAATAAAATTTAATAACTTAGAGCAGCTAGTAAATCAATTAAATATTGACAAAAGTTATGCTGAAAAAAATAATATTATTATTTAATATTATTTTAATTTTATATTAAACGACAAAATTATTATTAAAATAAAATTTGTTTACAATATTGAATTAGTTTGATATAATAACTGATGAACAAACCTATATCTAAGATATAAGCTTTAACTTATACCATGGATATAAGGGGATAATTTTACGGAGGTGTCATAATGGACGCAATAAGAAAACAAGAAATAATTAAAGAATTCGGAAGACATGAAGGAGACACTGGTTCACCAGAAGTTCAAATCGCACTTTTAACTGAAAGAATCAACTCTTTAACAGCTCACTTAAGAACTCATAAAAAAGATCACCACTCAAGAAGAGGTCTTTTAATGATGGTAGGACAAAGAAGAGGATTCTTAAAGTATTTAGCTGCTCAAGATATCGAAAGATACAGAGCTATAATTTCAAAATTAGGCTTAAGAAGATAGTCTGTAGAGCGGGTTTTATCCGCTCTATTATTTTAAAGATTAAAAATTAACCGAAAGACCTGAAGGGAGGTTATATAAAATGACTAATGTACTTACAAAAAACATAGCTGGAAGAGAAATGAAGGTTGAATCTGGAAGAGTAGGAATGCTTTCAGATGCAGCAATATTTATGAGCTATGGAGATACAGTTATATTAACAAATGTTAATGCTTCAGAAAAACCTAGAGAGGGAATAGATTTCTTCCCACTTAGTGTAGAATACGAAGAAAGATTATATTCAGTTGGTAAAATACCAGGTGGATTTATCAAGAGAGAAGGTAGACCTTCAGAAAATGCAATTCTTTTTGGAAGAGCTGTAGATAGACCGCTTAGACCATTATTCCCAAAAGGGTATAGAAATGATGTTCAAGTAGTTTGTACAGTTGTTTCTGTAGAGCAAGATAACTTACCAGAAATTCTAGCAATTAATGCTGCATCTATGGCATTATGCCTATCAAGCATTCCATTTACAACACCAGTTGGAGCGGTTCAAGTGGGATTAATAGATGGAAACTTTGTTTTAAATCCAACATTAAAAGAAAGAGAAGAAAGTATTCTTCAATTAACTGTTTGTGCTACAAAAGAAAGAGTAATGATGATTGAAGCTGGTGGAGATGAAATACCAGAAGAAACAATGATTAAAGCAATTGAATATGGTTTCGAAAAATGCCAAGAAATTGTAGCATTCCAAGAAGAAGCTATGGAGAAGTTTGGTAAAGAAAAAAAACAACCAGTTCTTTATAAGCCAAATCAAGAATTAAAAGCTGACATAGAAGAGTTTGCAGGTGAAATGATCAAAGCAGCAATGTGGATTACTGATAAAGATGAAAGAAATGCTGCTATGGATATAGTAAACGATAAAATCATGGAAGAGTTCCAAGAAAAATATGCAGATTACTTAGGTGATATTAATGAAATAGTTTACTCTATGCAAAAAGAAGTTGTAAGAGATATGCTTCTTAACCATAAGAGAAGACCAGATGGAAGAGCATTTGACCAAATAAGAAAGATTTCATGTGAAGTAGGAATACTACCTAGAACTCATGGTACAGGTCTTTTCACTAGAGGACTTACTCAAGTTATGACTGTAGCTACTTTAGGAGCTGTAGGAGATATACAAATAATAGATGGTATTGGTGAAGTAGAATCTAAGAGATATATGCATCACTATAACTTCCCTGCTTATTCTGTTGGAGAAGTTAAACCACTTAGAGGTCCAGGAAGAAGAGAAATAGGTCATGGAGCTTTAGCTGAAAGAGCTTTAGAACCATTAATACCGTCAGAAGAAGAATTCCCATATACTATAAGATTAGTATCTGAAGTATTAAGTTCAAATGGATCAACTTCTCAAGCTTCAGTTTGTGGATCTACATTAGCATTATTAGATGCAGGTGTTCCAATAAAGAGACCAGCAGCTGGTATAGCAATGGGATTAATAACTTCAGAAGATTTAGTTCATGAAGAAGTTCTAACAGATATACAAGGAATTGAAGATTTCTTTGGAGATATGGACTTTAAGGTTGCAGGCACAACAGAAGGTATAACTTCTATTCAAGTTGATACTAAGATTAAGGGATTAAGCTTTGATGTAATTTCTAAAGCAATTGCTGATGCTAGAAAAGCAAGAATGTTTATCTTAGATAAGATAGAAGAATGTATTCCAGCAAGCAGAAAAGAAGTATCTAAATTTGCTCCTAAAACTTGCACAATAAGTATCGATCCAGAAAAAATCAGAGATGTAATTGGTGCTGGTGGAAAGGTAATAAACAAAATCATAGCAGATACTGGTGTAAAAATAGATATTAAAGAAGATGGTACAGTATTTGTTTCATCACCTGATCATGAAGGAGTAAATGAAGCCATAAGAATTATTGAAGGATTAACAAAAGAAGTTCAAGTTGGTGAAGTTTACTTAGGTAAAGTTACGAAAATAGCTGCTTTTGGAGCATTTATTGAGATATTACCAAATAAAGAAGGTTTATGCCATATATCTAAATTAGATAAAGCAAGAGTAAATAAAGTTGAAGATGTAGTGTCAGTTGGTGATGAAATACTTGTAAAAGTAACTGAAATAGACCAACAAGGCAGAATAAATCTTTCTAGAAAAGATGCATTACCTACAGAAGAAGAAACAACTGAAAAATAATATTTATTCAGTGAAATAATATTTATTATGTGAAAGAGAATTATTAAAATTCTCTTTTTTTAGTATATAGAATAAAATAGTATAAATTAAAATAAACTAAAATCAAACTAAAAAAATGGAGGCAATTAATTATGTTTGAAATATATACGTTAAATAATGGATTAAGAGTTGTTACTGAATATATTGAACATGTGAATTCAGTAAGCGTTGGAGTTATGGTTCAAAATGGTTCAAGAAATGAAGAAAAATCTGTAAATGGAATTTCACACTTTATAGAGCATATGTTTTTTAAAGGTACTAACAAGAGAAGTGCTAAAGAAATAGT
The DNA here is from genome assembly GCA_024409095.1 of Clostridium sp. GTDB lineage: Bacteria > Bacillota > Clostridia > Clostridiales > Clostridiaceae > Clostridium. Next base: position 7,303 of record JAKSUK010000004.1, on the reverse strand, counting down.
TCAAGATATAGAAAACATAGGTGGGCAAATTAATGCATATACTAGTAAGGAAACAACTTGTTATTACACAAAATCGTTATACACACATTTAAATCTTTGCTTAGATGTACTTTCAGATATGCTTCTAAATGCAAAGTTTGATGACGAAGAAATTGAAAAAGAAAAAGGTGTTGTAATAGAAGAAATAAATATGAGTGAAGATAATCCAGAAGATGTTCTTGAAGATATTCATTCAAAAGTAATATTTGGTGATAATCCTCTTGCTGATCCAATATTAGGAACTATTGATATAATTAAATCATTAAATAGTAAAAAAATTAAGGAATATGTGAAAAAACATTATACTCCTCATAATTCAGTAATAAGTATATGTGGAAAATTCGATAAAAATGAATTAAAAAAATTAATTGAAAACTATTTTGGACCTTGGGATAAAAATGAAATATATATACCTACTTATGGAGAAGTAGAGCTTTTATCTGGGTCAGATTATGTAAATAAGCAAATCGAACAGCTTCACATAAATGTTGGATTAAAGGGACTTCCATATGCCCATGAAAGAGCATATTCACTAGCTTTATTAAATAATATCTTTGGTGGAGGTGCATCATCTGTATTATTCCAAAAGGTAAGAGAAGAATTAGGACTTTGTTATACAATATATTCATACTCACAGCCTTATATAGGAGTTGGAAGTTTAAATATTTATACTGGTTTAAGTAAACAATTTGCAAGTAAAGCATTAGAAGTTATAAATAGAGAACTTAAACACTTTGCAGATAATGGTATTAGTGATGAAAAGCTTAATATAAATAAAGAAAAGCTTATTTCAGGATATCTTTTAGGTTTAGAAAGTACAGCATCAAGAATGTTTGCTAATGCTAAATGCTTATTATTACAAAATAAGATAAAAACAGCAGAAGAAGTTACTGAAAAGATTAACAAAATAAATAAGCAAGACATAAACTATGTATTGGAAGAGTGCTTTAAACCAGGAATAATAAGTGCATCATATGTAGGTCAAGATGTAAAAATTGATGAATTAAATAAAATTATAGGAATTTCTGACGTAGCTTATAATAGAGATGTTATCATAAATGACAAAAGAGTTTAATAATTATCTGAGTTAGCAGGTAATAAATTACCTCCTTTTAGCATAAAATTTTATGAAAAGTAAGGAGGTAATTTATTTATGAAAGATTTTGAATATTATGAGAAAAAAGTAGATAACTTTGAAAAACTCATTAGTGATTTGGAGAAATTTGAAATATTTAACTTAGAATGTGCAGAAAAATATGATAGTGCTCAAAATATTGATTTTATAGTAGATGAAAAAGGATGCTTGAAATTCTTGGTTGTAGGCGTTAGTAACAATAGGTTAAGTTTTTTTGGAGGTAGCAGAGAATTTGTAGAAATACCTTGGGACTGTGTTACCAAAATTGGTGCTAACGTAATAGTTATTTCCGCAGAAGAAGGGAAAATTAAAAGAGCTAAAGCTTAGCTAAGGAGGAGATTTCCTTGAATATAATAGTACAAAAGTTTGGAGGCACATCTGTATCTACAGAGGACAGGCGGAAACAGGTAGCAATTAAAGTAAAGAAGGCAATTGATAATGGATTTACACCTATAGTTGTTGTATCTGCTATGGGAAGAAAAGGGGAACCATACGCCACCGATACTTTATTGACTCTTATAGATGATAAATTTAAGGAAGCCAATAAAAATTCCAAAGATCTCTTAATGTGCTGTGGTGAAATTATAAGCTCAGTTGTAGTAGTAAATGCTTTATATAATGAAGGAATTGAAGCAGTAGCATTAACAGGAGGACAAGCCGGAATAATTACTAATGACAATTTCTGCGAGGCTGAGTATATAAGTATTAATATAGATAGATTATTATCAGTGTTAAGAGAAGGGAAGGTTCCTGTTGTTACAGGTTTTCAAGGAATAACTAAGGACGGATATTTCACTACATTAGGAAGAGGAGGAAGTGATACTACAGCATGTATTTTAGGTAATGCTGTAAAAGCTAAAGAAATAGATATATATACTGATGTGGATGGTATTATGACGGCAGATCCAAGAATTGTTGAAGATGCTTCACTTATAGATGAAATAACATATAATGAAGTTTTTCAATTAGCAGACCAAGGAGCTAAAGTAATACACCCTAAAGCTATAGATTTAGCAAAGAAAGGAAATATTCCTCTTTTTATAAAAAATACAATGAGTCAATCGAAAGGGACATTAGTAAGCAATAATATTATTGGTAATGAAAAACGATATATTACAGGAATAACTTATCTTAATAATAGAATTCAAGTACGAATAAGGTTATCTGAAAATAGTAATATAAAAGCATATCAAAGTTTATTAAGTATACTTGCTAAAAGTCATATAAGTCTAGATCTTATTAATATATTTCCAGCACATCAGTTTTTTACAATAGATAAATCAGAAAAGGAAAAAGTATGTACTATATTAGAATTAATTGGAATTAAATATAGCATAATTGAGGATTGTAGTACAATAGCTATAATAGGTGCAGGAATGACAGGTGTGCCTGGTATAATGGCAAGAATAATAAATATATTGCAAAATAATAATATTGAAGTATTACAGACAACAGATTCAAATATGACTATATGGTGCCTTATTTATTCTAAGGATATTGAAATTGCTATAAATTTATTGCATGACGAATTTAACTTATCTAAAGTGCATTAATAATTATAGTAAAATATAAAAAGATATCTTGGTATTAGGGACTTATTATAAAATATGAAAAGTTCCTAATGCTAAAGTATTGTAAATAATATATAATAAATATATATTGTTTACAAAAGCGATATGTTTTATGCAAGATAATTTTTATTAGAGGTAAGAATATACGTAAAGGAGAATAATATGAAATTTACAAAAAGATTAGTTGTAGGATTAGTTTCAAGTGGAATTATAGCTACATTTTTTACAGGATGCACTACTAAAGATATAGAAGCAGTAAGAACTGAAAATGCTGAAGAGGTAATAAATTTATTTAATGAATATAATAAAGCAAATGATATAGAAAATATGGTTTCATTATATTCTGATGTGTATTTGGATTCAGTTGGATATAGTAGAGGAAAAGTAGTAGAGATGCTAGAAGCCAATAGAAAAAATGCTGAAATAACTAAATCTGAAAGCGAAAGTATTGAAGTTATAGATGAAAATATAAAAAAAGCAGTAGTAAATATGGGTATTATTGAAGATGGTGAAGAAGTTCAATATACATATACTTATGCAATGATAAAAGAAGATGATGGATGGGCTCTTTCACCTGATGGAGTAATGGAATGTAGCAATTTTGAAGTTCCAGAAATCGTTTCAGGAAAGCTTAATTTATATTTATCTAAGATGATAAAGCTAGTAGATGGTTATATTTTAAGAGCTGATATATTAAATAGCAGTTCAAAAGTATATAGCTTTGGTAAAAAGGATAATTTATGCAAAATTATAGTGGAAACGACAGAAGGAGAATATAGTACTTCTATGTTAGAGGAAATTAAGCTTGATAAAAAGGTAAAAACTTATTTTATGGCAAAATTTGATGATTTAGATGGAGAGGTAAAGAAGGTTACTATAACTAATGTTTATGATGTAGAAGATAGAATTATAAAAGAAGATTATATAAGAAATAAAATAAAAAATGAAAAATAAAAAATTTTAATAAATTTAAAGAAGCTAGTTTCCTAAATTATGTGGAACTAGCTTCTTTTAAATTTATTAAATCTTTAAGCTTAAATATTATAGAATAATATGATTGAGGCATTCCAAGATTAATAACATTTTCTATAATAGAATAATGTTTTTTGAAAGGAAGAGCCTTCATATATTCGTTACAGTTATTTAAGCAACTAAAAATGATAAAGTCGATATCTTCAATTACTGAATTTATAATATCTTTAAATGGAATACTATTTACATTATATATAGCATTTAGTGGATTAAATCTATTATTATTTAAATCATCATTCCAATCATCTAAGGCATCCATAAGATAAATCCATTTTCCAATAGAATACCCAAGATTATAAAGCGTTTCTCGTGTTTTACTGCTGTCATTTTGAAAACTATATGGATATAAACTTAAAATAGAGGCCATTATAACACTGAATGGATGGCATACTTCATCTAAGGAGGTAAAATTAAGGTTTTTTTCATATCCAGATAAGATATCCATATTTTCATCTACAATAGAAACTAACAACTTTAAATGTTTTCTTGCCTTTTTATTAGATGGAAGAAAAAGTGTATGGAATAACCAGCTTTTAATATTTCCTTCATCTACTATATCATCTTTAAGTTTTAAACTGGAAATAATTATATTAATATCAGAAATATAATTTAATGCATTTGTAGGTTGGCAAATTATAGTTTCACTTGTTAAATGCTTAATGCAATGAATTGCTTTATTATTTATAGGTTCATTACTTAACCCATCTAAAAGAAATCCAATAAACGTTAAATCATAATTTAAAGTTAATCTAGGGATATTACCAAAGTTTTCTTTTATAGTATTACAAAGACCACAATAATAGCTTTTAAAGTAGTAGTAATCTCCAAGCTTTAATTCATTGTATAGGGGTGTAATATAGCCAAACATTTATTTTATCAACCACCCTAGTTAACACATTTTTCCACCACTATTTCCACACATATTCATAGCACCATTATTTCCAGAGGAAAATAGATTTTGAAGTAGCATATTTTGAATAGGATTTCCATTCATTACATTATTAGCAGGATTTTGAGGCATTCCTCCATTTGGTGTTGAAGCAGATGCAGGATTATTAGCAATTGGATTAGCTAGTGGATTACTTCCTCCCATCATATTTGCTAAATTCCCCATATCTCCACACATTCCATTGTTTCCAGCGTTATTTCCACCACACATATTCATATTATTTTGATTAGCATTCATATTGGCAGCTGTGGCAGCTCTAACGTAGTTTTGTTTTATGGCATTTATCTTTCTTGAAAGAATTGCCATAGTTTCTTTATATTCAGGATTAGTTGGATTTAATTCAGCAGCAGTTTTTAAATGATTTACACCAGATTGTACCCATCCTTTCTTTAACATGATAAATCCTTTTAAATAATTCCATTCAGCATTATTTTTATCAGAAATTAAATTTAATTCTGTTTCAGCAGAAATGAATTGTTCACTTTCAATAAGATTTCTAATTTCTTTATATTTTAAATCATTTATAAGTGTATTATATGCTTCGTTGGCTTCAGAAATTTTATCTTCCATTAAATAATAATCATCAGAATCAGTATTATCAACATGATAAGTATCTACTATTCTTTCGTAAGCATTTTCTATTTCATCTTTTGAAGCTGTAGGCGGAATGCCTAAAATTTTATATGGATTCATTAAATAAAATCTCCCTAAAGATTTGATAATTCAGTATAGTATATTCTAAATATGGTAAATGAGTGCTTAGTTATGCTAGTTAATAATAGTTATAATATTTTGAGGCGTAAGTTAAAATACTAATAAAAAGATTTGTTTAGGAGGAAGATATGATATTAACAAAAGATTTTTATGAAGAAGATGCTATAACCGTAGCTAAGAAATTATTAGGCAAGGTATTAGTTAGAAAAATAGATGATAGAGTTATAAGGTGTAAAATTGTAGAAACAGAGAGCTATATTGGTGATATAGATAAAGCTTCTCATGCATACAAAGGAAGAAGGACAGAACGTACAGAGCCACTTTTTCATAGTGGAGGCATATCATATGTATATTTTATTTATGGACTATATCATTGCTTCAATGTAATAAGTGATAAAGAAAATGTAGCATCAGGAGTACTTGTAAGAGCAGTAGAACCACTTAATAATTTTGAATATTTATCACAAATAAGATTTAAAAAGTCATATGATGAATTAAGTAAATCACAAAGGAAGAATATTACTAATGGACCTTCTAAATTATGTATGGCACTTAATATTACAAAGTTAGAAAATTATCATAGATTATATGAAGAAAGTAATTTATATATTGAAGAAGGTAGCAATGAAGAAATTGAGATAGTTGAAACAACAAGAGTAGGAATAGATTATGCTGAAGAAGCTATATATTTTCCATGGAGGTTTTATATAAAGGATAATAAATATGTATCAAAAAAGTAAAAAACATTCCCAGGGACTGCCTGGAAATGTTTTTATATGCATTCAATAAAATCTCCACCCATACATTCACAACATTGGTCTAAGCATATTAAATCGCAACAGCTTATATCACAATCACAACAACAATCATCACAGCAACAACAAGAGCAACCACGATTTCTTCTTCTATAACCACCATGATAATAATCATCAGAATAATGTCTATGTCTTGACATAAGATTAATATATGATTCCTTAATGAAAACATTAGATGGATCTAATGCTATAGCATTATTAAAGTAGTATATAGCACTATCATACCATGATTTATTAAAGAGCATAAGTCCATAAAGATAATTCCACATAGCATTTTTTTCAGTGATAGAATTAAGCTTTTCTTCAGCTAAAGATATTTTCTTTTTTTCTATAAGATTTCGTATTTCAATAAAAATATTTTCATTACAATCTTTATTAATTTTCACTTATAAATCATCTCCTTTTTGTTTATTAAAATTTTATGTAGTTGTATTTAATTATGTAAAACTGAAAATATCTTAACAACTAACTTAATACATAACAATGTTTAATAAAAGAAAAATATGGTATATAATATAATAGTTAATTTACTAAAAATGTGAGGTGACGCAGTGAATATTAGAGAGCTTATTAATTTAATGACAAATTATGATGTAAAAAATAGGCTACCAAGAGGACGTCGAGCCGTTAATGAGGGGTTAGTACATCAAGTTAAATCTATGGTAGATCCACAATATGACTCTTTAGATATTTATGGTATGGTTATGTCTAGTGAAAGTATACAAATGTATAATACTAATATTTCCATAGATATAAAGAATTTAAAATTAGTATATACAGAATGTGAATGTATTGATTACGAGAATAATGCTGATTTTAATTCAAATTATATATGTAAGCATGTAGCTGCCACATTTTATAGATTTATAGATATCCTAGAGGAAAATCTTAAAAAAGAACGTAAAGATGATATATTAACTCATAGAAAGATAGATATGGATTATAGTAAAAAACTGCTAGATGAGTTAGGTGATGATAATAACGAAAGAGAAATGTTAAATATAGAAGTTTTTTTAGAAAAGAAAAGCTATTTTGCAGGTGAGCCTTT
>JAKSUK010000039.1 GCA_024409095.1 Clostridium sp. | reverse complement strand
ATTATATTAACTTTCATTTTGATTAGCATATTTTCTAGTTATTTTTTTAACAATTAATTTTTATGAATTCCAGTATTTTTTAACATTTTTTCTTATATATTCCATTTAATAAAATGTATTGTTATTTCAAAGCATTTTTTTCCTTAAAAATATTGATTTTTTCTACTAATATATATATAATATGCTTTGTTTGTTTAGTAATTTTAAACACTCAGTTTAGTAATAGTTCTACAAACTAAAATTATCTTTGGAGGTGAATATTTTGGAAATTGGTGATAAAATCAAAAGAATGCGTATTGAAAAAGGTCTAACTCAAGAAGAGCTTGCAAATAGATGTGAATTATCTAAAGGATTCATTTCACAACTTGAAAATGACTTAACATCTCCTTCTATTGCAACCTTAATAGATATATTGGAGATACTAGGTACAAATTTAAAAGAATTTTTTAGTGATGATAGAGATGAAAAAATTACATATACTTATGAAGATATGTTTGAAACTGAAAATGAAGAACTAAAATATTCCCTTATGTGGTTAGTACCTAATGCACAAAAAAACATGATGGAACCAATTATGATTACCTTAAAACCTGGTGGACAATATCTAGAAGAAGATCCTCATGAAGGTGAAGAATTTGGCTTTGTACTTTCAGGTAATATAACACTACATCTTGGCGATAATAAACATAAGGTAAAAAAGGGCGAAAGTTTCTATTTTAAACCTAAAGCCAACCACTATATTTCAAATAATGGTAAAAGTGTAGCAAAAGTTATTTGGATTAGTACTCCTCCATCATTTTAATTAATATAAATATTAATAATACATGATAATTTTTAAAATACAGAAAGAGGTGTTTATATTGAGTCAAAATATAATTGAGATAAAAAACGTATCTAAAACCTATGGTGATAATACTGTTTTAAATAATTTATCTCTTAATATAAAGAAAGATGAGTTTCTTACTTTATTAGGTCCAAGTGGCTGTGGTAAGACAACAACCCTAAAAATATTAGCTGGTTTTGAAAATGGTGATAGCGGTAAAGTTTTATTTAACGGTGAAGACATTTCTGCTTTACCCCCATATAAGAGACAATTAAATACTGTATTCCAAAAGTACGCCCTATTCCCTCATATGAATGTATATGAAAATATAGCTTTTGGATTAAAAATTAAAAAAGTATCAAAAAATGAAATAGATAAAAAAGTTAAAGAAATGTTAAAACTTGTTGCTCTTGAAGGTTTTGAAAAAAGAGCTATTGATTCTTTAAGTGGTGGTCAACAACAAAGAGTTGCTATTGCTAGAGCTTTAGTTAATGAACCTAAAGTACTACTACTAGATGAACCTCTAGGTGCTTTAGATTTAAAACTTAGAAAAGAAATGCAAAGTGAACTTAAAAGAATTCAACAAAGACTTGGAATAACATTTATATTTGTAACTCATGACCAAGAAGAAGCACTTACAATGTCAGATACTATTGTTGTTATGAATAAAGGAGTAATTCAACAAATGGGTTCTCCAGAAGATATATATAATGAACCTGCAAATGCTTTTGTTGCAGACTTTATTGGAGAAAGTAATATAGTTGATGGCGTAATGCTTGAAGATTTAAAAGTTGAATTTTGTAAGCATGTATTCACATGTGTTGATAAAGGCTTTAGTACTAATGAATTAGTAGATGTTGTAATAAGACCTGAAGATATAGAAATTACCTCAGTAGAAAATGGTATGATTACTGGAAAAGTAAATTCGGTTAAATTTAAAGGGGTTCATTATGAAATAGAAGTAATTGAAAATGAACATAAGTGGATTATACATAATATAAAAAATGCTGAAATTGGATCTATGGTTGGATTAAATATTTATCCAGAATCTATTCATATCATGAGAAAGGTAATGATTTTAAAATGAAGAAAAATAATACTTCAAGTACGCTTCCTGCTTCACCTTATATAGTATGGAGCTCATTATTTATTGTAATTCCACTTATAATAATTGTTTTCTTCAGCTTCACACAAGAAACAGCTTCTGGCTATTCTTTTACTTTAGAAAACTTTAAAAGAGTATTAAATTCACAATATATTTCTGTATTTAGAAGAAGTCTTGTATTAGCTTTTGAATCTACAGTACTATGCCTGATTATAGGTTATCCTGTAGCTTATTTTATTTCAAGAATGAAATCAAATAAAAAAAATATATTAATAATGCTATTTATTGTTCCTATGTGGATGAATTTCCTTCTTAGAACATATGCATGGCTTCCTATACTAGGAAAAAACGGTGTAATAAATAACTTTTTATCTGCTATTGGTTTAAATACTATAAACATACTTTATACTGATACAGCTGTACTTTTAGGAATGGTTTATAACTTTTTACCTTTTATGATACTACCTATATATACAGTACTAATAAAAATGGATAATAATCTTATTGAAGCAGCTTCAGATTTAGGTGCAAATAAAAGACAAATATTTACTAGAGTTATATTTCCACTAAGTATGCCTGGAGTTATAACTGGAATAACAATGGTATTTATGCCTGCTGTTTCTACATTTGTTATTTCAAGACTTCTTGGTGGTGGACAGTACATGCTATTAGGAAATTTAATAGAAACTCAATTTACAACAATGGGAGATTGGAATTTTGGTTCAGCTTTAGCTATCTTCATGATGGTTATAATTTTAATTTCAATGGCTATCATGAATAAATTTGAAGGAACAGAAGGTATGGAGGGAGGAAAATAAATGTTAAATAAAATATCTAGTTTTATAAAAAGGTTTTACTTATTAATAATATTTGTATTTTTATATACTCCTATATTAACATTAATGGTTTTCTCCTTCAATGATTCTAAATCAATGGGACAATGGAAAGGATTCACTTTAAAATGGTATAAGGAACTTATGCAAAATGATAGAATCCTTCTAGCTCTTAAAACTACATTAATAATTGCTGTAATTGCTTCAGTTATTGCTACTATAATTGGAACTTTTGCTGCTATAGGAATACATAAAATGAGAGGATTTAGAAAAAAAGCATTGCTTAATGTAAATTATTTACCTGTATTAAATCCTGATATTGTTACTGGTATTTCACTTATGAGCTTATTTATATTTATAACTCCATATTTAAATATTGAATTTGGTTTTACTACTATGCTATTAGCTCATATTACTTTTAATATTCCTTATGTCGTATTATCAGTGCTACCAAAATTAAAGCAAATGCCAACAAATATAGAGGAAGCTGCTTTAGATTTAGGTGCAACGCCTTGGTATACTCTTAGAAAGATAGTACTGCCACAAATAAAACCAGGAATTTTTGCTGGTTTACTTATGGCCTTTACAATGTCTATTGATGACTTTGTAATAAGTTTCTTTACTACTGGTCCTGGTGTGACTAACCTTTCTATAGAAATTTACTCAATGGCTAGAAAAGGAATAAACCCATCAATTAATGCATTATCTACATTAATGTTTATAATAGTGCTTATACTATTATTAATAGTAAATAGAAAAGACTTTAGTACGAAAGGTGTTGAAAAATAAATGAAAATGAAAAAATCAATTGCTTATATTTCAGCTGCATTATTAGCATCCTCTACTTTTGTAGGATGCTCTGGAAGCTCTGCTGGAGAAAACGGAACTATAAACGTATTTAACTGTGGTGATTATATTGACCCATCACTAATAAAACAATTTGAGAAAGAAACAGGCATTAAAGTAAATTACGATACTTATGACACTAATGAAATAATGTATCAAAAAGTTAAAACTAATCCTGGAACATATGATCTTGTAGTTCCTTCTGATTATATGATTGAAAAAATGATTGCTGAAGATATGGTAGAAACTATAGATTTTTCAAATATTCCTAACTATCAATACATAGGAGAAGAATATAAAAGCCTTTCTTACGATCCTAACAACGAATACTCTGTACCATATATGTGGGGAACTATAGGTATAATATACGATCCTGAAGTTGTTACTGAACCTGTAACAAGCTGGGATATATTATGGAATGAACAATATAAAGATAATGTTTATATGTTCAATTCAATTAGAGATACAATGGCTATAGGTTTAATTAAAACTGGTTCATCTATTAATTCTACAGATGTGTCACAAATTAAACTAGCTAAAGATGCTTTAATAGAACAAAGAACTCTAACTAATCCAGTATATGTTGTTGATGAAGTTAAAGATAATATGATTGCAGGAGAAAAAGCATTAGCTACAGTATGGTCTGGAGATGCAATTTATATTATGAATGAAAATCCTAATTTAAAATATGCTATTCCAGAAGAAGGTTCTAATAAGTGGTTTGATGCTTTAGCTATACCAAAAGATGCTCCAAACAAATCAAATGCAGAAGCTTTCATAAACTTCCTATGCAATCCTGATAATGCATTAAAAAATGTTGAATATATTGAATACTCAACACCAAATACAGCTGCCTTTGAAATGTTAGATGAAGAAACTAAAAACAATCCTGCTGCTTACCCTTCAAAGGAAGTATTAGCAAGATGTGAAATATTCACTAACTTAAATTCAGAAATATTAAAACTATATGAATCATCATTTACTGATATACTTTCAAATTAAGGAAGTTTAAGCTATGGTAAGATACTATATAATATGTGAGGGTAGGGTACAAGGAGTTGGCTTTAGATATTTCTGTCAGATGAATGCTATGAAACTTGATTTAACTGGTTATGCTCATAATCTTTATAATGGCATGGTAGAAATTGAAGTTCAAGGATCTGATGAAAATATAGATATGTTTATTCATAATATACGAAAAGGTAATTTCTTTATAAGAGTAAATAACTTAAGTCAAAAGAAAATAGATATAAAACCTTCTGAAAAAAAGTTTTATATTAAATAAATAAGAAAAGGGCTGTAAAAAAACAGTCCTTTTCTTATTGTTAACTTTCCACTTTTGTGTCATATATCATTAAATTATAATTCTTAATTATATTAATAAGCTTTTCTGCATATATAAGATTCCCATCTTCATCTTTTGCTGTACTATATCCTGCACTTTGAAGTGCTAAAGCTTGGCTTCTATAATCTTTTGCTGCAAATACACCATTAATAGCATATCTTTCATTTTCATATAAAAATAATCCATGATCCTCTATTGATTTTGCTTTATTTTCATACTTCCTAAAGTTAGCATCAATTACATCAGAATAATTCTCTTTTGTAACCATAGTTGCTATATCACCACTCCAGCTACTATCTGCTTTAATACCAAATAAATTATTATGTTCAAATGCTAACTGTGATTTTCCCCAACCTGATTCTAAAATAGCCTGTCCTATAGTTATTGATGGCAATATACCATATTTTTTATAATTTATATATGCCTGTTGCTCTATAGATTCAATAAAATCAATTTTGTCATAATCATAATACAACCCTTCATACAGTGAACAATTCTTTATTTTATCTAAATACTCTTTAGCTTTAATACTTTGATATCTTTTAAAGCCTAAATCTTCTAATACACTTTGGAAATCTTTAATTTTATATTCTGAAGATGTTTTTTCTAAAAATTTTTCTGCAATCATAGTAATGTCATTATCTTGAATTAAAGTAGAATCTCCATTATACAATACCATTGCAATGGCCATAACCTCATGCCAATTAACTTGAGCCTTTTCATAACTCACAGAATCAACTATATTTATGTAATTTTCCATTTGTTCTGTTGTAAAAGTTTCTTTTCTTAAAATATCTATGTTAAACATATTTATTGCTACAGAAAATGCAATTAAAAAAGTGCTAATAAACAATATTACAAATACTGTTACAGAAATTGTTTTATTTTTTTCATGTCTATATCTTTTAACCCCATTATAAACACTTTTATTTTGCACCTTTTCCACCTCCCCCTCTTAATTATATATTACATTACTATTACAAAAAAATTAAATAAATATACTACATATTTTTAATTTAAAAGTGCAAAAAATTCCTTTGTTTCTTTAATTACTTCTTTTCTAAGAGCAATAAGCCCAACTAAATTTGGTAAAGCCATTAAACCATTAACTATATCTGCTATAACAAAAACCATATTTAATGATAAGAATGGTCCAATAGCAACAAATACAATAAATATTATTTTATATAACTTTACACTTCTTATATCAGCTATATATTGAATACATTTTTCCCCATAGTAATTCCATCCTATAATAGTAGTAAATGCAAAAAATATAAGACCTATATTTACAATAAATTTACCAAGACCAGCTATAGGAAGAGCTAATTCAAAAGCAGCTGTTGTCATAGCTGAACCTTCAAGACCACTATTAAATACTCCTGTAAGTATAAGTGCTAAACCAGTCATAGTACATATTAATATAGTATCAATAAATGTTCCTGTCATTGAAATAAGTCCTTGCTTAACTGGTGAATTTGTTTTTGCTGCCGCTGCTGCTATTGGTGCACTTCCTAGACCTGCTTCATTAGAAAATACACCTCTTCCAATTCCTCTTTGAATTACTGTTTGAATAGTTATTCCTGATACACCTCCAAGTGCTGCTTCAGGATTAAATGCACTTCTTACTATTAATGATATTGCTTCTGGTATTTGCTTAAAATAACATATAAGTACTAATAATGCTCCTATAATATAAAGTGATGCCATAAATGGAACTACCTTTTCTGCTACTTTAGATATTCTTTGAATTCCACCTAAAGTAACAGCAGCAACTAAAACTGTAATTATAGATGCTGTAAGCCAAAGAGGAATGTTAAAACTTATACTAACTGCATCAGCTATAGATTTTACTTGACCAAATGTTCCTATTCCTAAAAGAGCTACCAAAACTCCAAAAAAAGCAAATAATTTTGCTAAAGGTTTATTGCCTGTTCCTTTTTCTATATAATACATAGGTCCACCACACATTTGTCCATTTTCATCACATTCTCTATATTTTATAGCTAAAAGTCCTTCAGCATATTTTGTTGCCATTCCTGCAAATGCTGCAATCCACATCCAAAGTATAGCTCCAGGTCCTCCTGTTCCTACAGCTGTTGCAACACCTACAATATTTCCTGTTCCTATAGTTGCAGATAAAGCTGTACATAAAGCAGCAAAACTAGATATATCTCCTTCTCCATAAGCTTCATCTTTATCTTTAAAAAATAAATACTTAAAAGCAAGTGGAAGCTTAGTAATCTGCAAGAAACCTAATTTCACTGTAAAGTATATTCCTGTTCCTACTAAGAGAATTAGTAATGGTGGTCCCCACACTAAATCATTAAGTAAATTTAAAATATTTGTTGTTGTTTTTAAAAATTCCATAAAAAAACCTCCTATTAATTTTAGGAGGAGATTAATGAAAGATATTATTTAATTCTCATTAAACTTCACTTAAATATTTATGAAGCTACAAAAATTAAATATAACATCTTTACTTAATCCCCTGTCCTTTTACCTGAGAGTTTCAACATTTCTGCCTTGCTCCTTCGGTGCTCAAAAAGTTTTGAGTCTCTCCAAGGGCTCGTCCAGTAGCGGTCCTATAAACCTGAAAGATTCACTTCTTCGGTGGATTATTAAATCGCTCTCCCACTACCTTCAACCGAACATATTATTTTGTTATTAATAATTATATACTTTTATATAAACTATTTCAATATTTATCTATACAACCTATTTATTGCACTTATCATAGCCTTAATTGATGCCTTAGTAATATTGCTATCTACACCTACACCAAAAGTTTTTCTAGTTATATCTACTCTTTCCATATATACATAAGAAGCAGCTTCTGCTTCTGATCCCATACTTAAAGCATGCTCTTTATAATCTAATATTTTAACATTAATAAGATTATTTTTTTTCAATGCGTTTAAAAAAGAATCAATAGGTCCATTTCCAATCCCCTCAATCATATATTTTTCTTTTTTAAAAGTTATTTCTGATTTTACTTTTGTATTTATCTTTTTATTACCCTCTAATATATCTTCAATTATAAGATTATTAAAATCCATAGGTTCTTTTATATCTAAATATTGCTTTTTAAAAACATCTATTATTTCATTAGGCTGAACTTCTCCTTTTAATTCAGAAATTTTCTGAACTACTTCTGCAAATTCTTGTTGCATTGTTTTTGGAAGTTTATACCCAAAACAATGATCCATAATAAAGGCTACTCCTCCCTTTCCAGATTGGCTATTTATCCTTACTAAAGGTTCATATTCCCTTCCTAAATCAGTTGGATCTACTGGCAAATACGGTATTTGCCATATGTTATTATGTCTTTCATTATATTTCTTCATACCCTTATTTATTGCATCTTGATGTGAACCTGAAAAAGCTGTAAAAACTAAATTTCCTGCATATGGGTGTCTTACATGTACTGGAATTTTAACACACCTTTCATATATTTCAATTATTTCATTAATATTTTCAATATTAAGTTCTGGATTTACTCCATGTGAAAACATATTATATGCTACTGTAAGTATATCTACATTACCTGTCCTTTCACCATTACCAAATAAAGTTCCTTCAACTCTATCAGCACCAGCTAAAAGTGCCATTTCTGCATCAGCTACTCCTGTTCCTCTATCATTATGTGGATGTACGCTTATAATAACATTTTCTCGCATTTTTATACCTCTGCAAATATATTCAATTTGATCTGCAAATATATTTGGAGTATCCATTTGCACAGTTGATGGAAGATTAATTATAACCTTATTATCTTTATCTGCTCCCCAAGCTTCTACAACTGCATTGCATACATCAAGAGCATAATCCATTTCTGTTCCTGTAAAGCTCTCTGGCGAATATTCTAAGTATATTTTTCCTGGAAATGATTTAACACATTCCTTTACAAGCTTTGCCCCACTTATAGCTATTTCTTTTACCTCACTTTTATTCATATTAAAAACAACATCTCTTTGCAATATTGAAGTAGAATTATATATATGAACTATAGCTTGCTTTGCTCCTTTTAAAGCTTCAAAAGTCTTTTTTATTAAATGTGGCCTAGCCTGAGTAAGAACCTGAACAAGTACATCATCTGGAATTATATCCTCTTCAATCAATCTTCTTAAAAAATCATATTCTATTTTTGATGCTGAAGGAAAACCTACTTCTATTTCTTTAAAACCAAGCTTTACTAATAAGTTAAAAAATTCAATTTTTTCATCTACAGTCATTGGATTTATTAACGCTTGATTTCCATCCCTTAAATCTACACTACACCATATAGGTGCCTTATTAATAATATTATTTGGCCATTTTCTATCCTTTAATTCTATAGTTTCAAATCTTTTATACTTTTTGTAATTTAACATTTGTTGTAGCCCCCTTAAAAATATTTATATATCTTAATTTATTAAATAATATATCCCAAAATTCCTGCTATAAAAAAAGCGCAAAAATACCTCCTATTGGAGCATTTTTGCGCATTATCATATAAAATTTTTATTAATATATTATTTTTCTACTCTATTTCTTTCTTCACCATTATAAAAAGATTCTATATTATTTATTACCTCATCAAATAATCTTCCTCTTGCTTCAACACTAGCCCATGCAATATGAGGTGATAAAATAAGTTTTTCTTTATCTTCAACCTTTAATATTGGACTATCTTCTTTTATTGGTTCAAATTCAAATACATCAAGAGCAGCACCCTTTATTCTTCCTTCATTTAATGCCTTTACAAGGTCCTCTTCACATACTATAGGCCCTCTACCCATATTTACTAAAATAGCATTCTTCTTCATGTTGCATAATGCATCATAATTTATTAGTTTATTAGTTTTTTCATTTAATGGGGCATGTATAGAAATTATATCACTTTTCTTTAATAATTCATCAAATGATACTCTTTCAAAATCCACAGATGAATTTTTACCTGATGTAGAATAATAAATAACGTTTGCACCAAAAGCTTCTGCTATTTTAGCAACTCTTCTTCCTATATTTCCTAACCCTATTATTCCCCATGTCTTTCCTTCTATTTCATTAAAAGGTTTATCTAAACATGTAAATAATCCACTTCTAGAGTATTTTCCACTTTTCACAAAATCATCATAATAAAGCACTTCATCCATTAAAGCTAATGCTGTTGCAAAAGTATGTTGAACTACAGTATTTGTAGAATAACCTGCAACATTTGTTACAGCTATCCCTCTTCTTCTTGCATATTCTATATCTATATTATTAAATCCAGTAGCAACTTCACAAATTAATTCTAAATTTTCTGCTCCTGATAAGTTATTTTCATCAAGTACAACCTTATTTGTAAATACTATATGTGCATTTTTAATTCTTGTACTTACTTCTTCATAAGAAGTTGTATCATAATAAGTAAAGTTACCATACTTATTTAGTTTTTCATAAGATATATCACCTAAGCTTTTACCATCTAATATAACAATATTTTTATTCATTGTATTCTCCTTTATTTAACTCTTCTAATGCTTAACATTATATCACAATATCTTTTATTTCCCATGCTTTTTTAATGATGATAATACTCTTATTATAGTATCTATGTCTTCATCACTAAGCTCTTCATAATTATCTAACTTTTCTTTAATATCTTCAATAATATGACTTTTATAATTATCTACACTCTTAGTCCTTCCTGAGTTTACTATATACAATGTTATTGTAGTTGTGATTACTCCAATAACCCCAATACCAATTATCATCAATATAACAGCAAAAATTCGTCCTAACTGAGTTTTTAAAAGTACATCTCCATAACCAACAGTGGTAAAAGTAACAAAGCTCCACCACAGTGCATCTTCAAGACTTATACCTTCTATAGTAGAAATAATTACTGCACCAATAACTATTATTATGACTGATATCACTAACAAAAAGCATAATATCATCAGTGCAAAAGGCAACAAAATTATAAATAAAAGAAACTCCCTTTTCATCTTGAACTTTTTTTTTGTAGAAATTTTTCATAGGAATATCTCTATAACTTGTACACTTAGTTGTAATATAAGAAG
>JAKSUK010000038.1 GCA_024409095.1 Clostridium sp. | reverse complement strand
ATAAATTTTTAGGAGAGGATTTTGGGTGGATAATAATTGGAATATAGGGACAAATTGCATTCAAGGAGGATATGCACCAAAAAGTGGAGAAGCAAGGGTATTGCCTATATATCAAAGTACAACTTATAAATATGATAATCCTGATAAACTAGAAGCATTATTTAATTTAAAGGAAGAGGGACATTTATATAGTAGAATTTCTAATCCTACTTTATCAGCATTAGAAGAAAAATTTAGTATGCTTGAAGGTGGTGTTGGGGCTGTAGCTACTGCATCAGGACAATCAGCAATACTTTTATCAATTTTAAATATCTGTAAATCAGGAGATAATATAATATCAGTATCATCTTTATATGGAGGTACAATAAATTTATTTAATGTTCATTTAAAAAATTTAGGCATTGAAGTTACTTTTGTAAATCCAGAAGCATCTGAAGATGAGATTTTAAAGCTTGCTAAGAAAAACACAAAGGCTATTTATGGTGAAACTATTGGAAATCCAGGTTTAAATGTTTTAGATTTTGATAAGTTTGCTAATGTGGCATCAAAGCTTGAAGTACCATTTATAGTAGATAATACTGTAGCAACACCTTATTTAATAAATCCATTTAAATATGGTGCTAATATAGTAGTACATTCAACAACTAAATATTCTGAAGGACATGCTCAAACTATAGGAGGAATAATTGTTGATGGAGGTAATTTTAATTGGTCTAATAATAAATTCCCAGACTTTATAAATCCTGATGAAAGCTATCATGGGTTAAGATATGCTAAGGATATTGGTGTAGCTGCATATATATTTAAATTAAGAGTTACACTTTTAAGAGATTTAGGAGCATGTATGAGTCCTTTTAATGCTTATTTAACTAATTTAGGATTAGAAACACTTCATTTAAGAATGGAAAGACATTCTGAAAATGCATTAAAGCTTGCTAAATATCTACAAAACCATCCAAAAGTAAGCTGGGTTAATTATCCTTACTTAGAAGGTAGTAAAGGATATGAAAATGCTAAAAAGTATTTAAGGGGTGGAAGTGGACTTCTTACCTTTGGTGTAAAGTGTGGTATAGAAGAAAGTAAAAAGTTCTGTAAGTCATTAAAATTAGTAGCCTTGGCTGTTACTCTTGGTGATTCAAGAAGTTGTATTCTTCATCCAGCAACTACAACTCATAGCCAATTAAATGATGATGAATTAATAGCAAGTGGTGTAACAAAGGATATGCTAAGGGTTTCTGTAGGTATTGAAGATATACAGGATATAATAAATGATTTTAAACAAGCATTATATACAATATAAAAAATAAGCAATGACTTTTGTCATTGCTTATTTAATAAATTAACGTTCTTTTTTAGCTATTTCATCAGCAATTCTAGCAACCATAGTATCTAAAGCTATTGGGCCTTCTTCGCCATTCTTTCTGCTTCTTACAGCAACTTCATTGTTAGCTTCTTCTTTTTCACCTACAACGAAGATGTAAGGAACTCTTTCAAGTCTAGCTTCTCTAATTTTATAACCGATTTTTTCAGTTCTATAGTCAGCTTCAACCTTGATTCCATTGTTTCTTAATTCACGTACAACTTTAGCAGTATAGTCATTGTATTTATCTGATAAAGGTAATACTTTAACTTGAACTGGAGCAAGCCATGTTGGGAATGCACCAGCATACTTTTCTATAAGCATAGCGATAGTTCTTTCATAGCATCCAATTGATGATCTATGGATAACAAATGGTATTTTCTTGTTACCATCTTTATCAATGTAAGACATTCCTAATCTTTCACCTAAAGCAAAGTCAATTTGAACTGTTATGATAGTATCTTCTTTACCATGAACATTCTTAAATTGGATATCAAGCTTTGGTCCGTAGAATGCAGCTTCACCTTCAGCTTCAACGTAATCAATATTTAAGTGGTCTAAGATAGTTCTCATTTGATTTTGAGTAGCTTCCCAAGCCTCTGGGTTATTGATATACTTTTCAGTATTGTTTGGATCCCATTTAGAGAATCTGTAAGATATATCTCCATCAATTCCTAAAGTACCCATAACGTAATTAATTAAATCAATAACTTCTTTAAATTCTGATTCTAATTGTTCAGGAGTACAAATTATATGTCCTTCAGATAATGTGAATTGTCTTACTCTTATAAGACCGTGCATTTCTCCTGAAGCTTCTTTTCTAAATAATGTAGAAGTTTCAGCATATCTGATTGGAAGTTCTCTATAGCTGTGTTGTTCAGCATTATATACTGTAAATTGGAATGGACAAGTCATTGGTCTTAAAGCCATAACTTCGTTATCGTGCTCTTCATCACCTAAAACAAACATTCCATCTTTATAGTGATCCCAGTGTCCTGAAGCTTTAAATAAATCATTTTTAGACATGAAAGGAGTCTTAGTTAAAACATATCCTCTTCTTTCTTCTTCATCTTCAACCCATCTTTGAAGAGTTTGGAATATCTTAGCTCCCTTAGGCATAAATAGTGGTAAACCTTGACCAACTTTCTCATCAGTTGTAAAGATTCCAAGTTCTCTACCTAATTTGTTATGGTCTCTCTTTTTAGCTTCTTCTAATGCTTCTAAATGAGCATCTAAGTCAGCTTTCTTTAAGAATGCAGTACCATAAACTCTAGAAAGCATTTTATTTTTTTCATCACCTTTCCAGTAAGCACCAGCAGTTCTAAGTAATTTTATAGCTTTGATATTTTTTATTGACATTACGTGAGGACCAGCACAAAGGTCTGTAAAATCACCTATTTTGTAGAATGATATTATTTCATCTTCACCTAAATCGTTGATTAATTCAACCTTGTAAGGTTCATCCTTCATAAGCTCTAAAGCTTCGCTTCTTGGAAGTTCAAATCTTTCTATATGAGGATTTTCCTTAATAATTTTTCTCATTTCATCTTCAATTTTTACTAAATCTTCAGCAGTAAAAGCTTTTTCTGTATCGAAGTCATAGTAGAAGCCATTTTGAATTGATGGTCCTATAGCTATTTTAACTTCTGGGAATAATCTCTTAACAGCAGCAGCTAATACGTGAGAAACGCTGTGTCTTACAGTATCTTTTCCTTCTTGGCTATCAAATGTGCAAATTTCAAGAGCACAGTCTTCGTTTAAGATAGTTCTTAAATCTTTAACTTCTCCATTTACCTTTCCACATTGAGCATTTCTTGCTAAACCTTCACTTATTGATTTAGCAACGTCTAAGATTGACGAACCTTTAGCAACTTCTCTAACAGATCCATCTTTTAAAGTTATTTTAATCATATTTTTCATCCTTTCATTAATATTTGAAAATAAAAAAGCTCGTCGTCTCTTTTCGTAACTGAAAAGGGACGAGAGCATAAATTTTCCCGTGGTTCCACCCTTAATTGCCTATAATAGGCCTCTTAAGAATCATCGTAACGTGATGAAAGCGGACTTGATTAGAGTCACTCCGAGTTAGTTTTCAACTAATTTCATTTAAATCTGCTTCCAGCTATTGCAGATTCTCTCTGGAAATATACCTTTAGTTTACTCTTCTCATCATAGTATTTTAATATTTAAGATAATTATATGTATCAAAGTTGATTATGTCAATATGGAAAAAAAGACAAAGTAGATATTGTAGTTGTTTACAGTAAATGGTAAAATTGAAATGTCAAGCAGGTGTGGCGGAATTGGCAGACGCACTAGACTTAGGATCTAGCGCCAATTGGTGTAAGGGTTCGACTCCCTTCATCTGCACCATTTAAGTAATAATATACAAAGGTATTAAAAGGAGGATATTTAAAGATGATAAATGAACCAACATTAAAATGGCTTTCTGATCCAGAAATTTTTAGAGTAAATAGAATAGATGCACATTCAGACCATCTTTTTTATGAAAAAAAAGATGATTTAAAATTAGGATATAATATGCCTTTAAGGCAAAGCTTAAATGGAAAATGGAAATTTAGTTATGCAGTAAATCCAAATGAGAGAATTGTAGATTTCTATAAAGAAGATTTTAATTGTGATAAATTTGATGAAATAAATGTACCAGGTCATATACAAATGCAAGGATATGATAAATGCCAATATATTAATACAATGTATCCATGGGATGGACAAGAATTTTTACGTCCTCCATTTATATCAGAAGAATATAATCCAGTAGGAAGTTATGTAAAAAAATTTGAACTAAATGAAGAGCTAAAAGATAAAAAAACTTTTATTTCTTTTCAAGGAGTAGAAACAGCATTTTATGTTTGGCTAAATGGAAAATTTGTAGGATATAGTGAAGATAGTTTTACACCATCAGAATTTGATATTACAGATTGTTTAAAGAGTGGTGAAAATAAATTAGCAGTAGAAGTATATAAAAGAAGTAGTGCTAGCTGGATAGAAGATCAGGATTTCTGGAGATTTTCAGGAATATTTAGAGATGTATATCTTTATTCAATTCCTAAAACTCATGTAAGAGATATGTTTGTTAAGGCAGACTTAGATAGAAATTATGAGCATGGAATTTTTAGTGCAGCTCTTAAATTAGAAGGATATGAAAACTGCACAGTAGAAGTATACCTTAAGGATAAGCTTGGAGAAATAGTATATAGCAGTGTAAAAAAAGAATTTACTAATGAAATGTATTTCGATTCAATTATTAAAAATGTATATAAGTGGAGTGCAGAAGACCCATATCTATATACATTATATGTAGAAGTAAGAGATAAGGATTCTAAGCTTATTGAAATAATACCTCAAAAAGTTGGATTCCGTAAATTTGAATTAGTAGATAAGATAATGAAGTTAAATGGTAAGAGAATTGTGTTTAAAGGTGTTAATAGACATGAATTCAACTATCAAAAGGGTCGTGCTATAACAGAAGAAGATATGCTTTGGGATATAAAATTTATGAAGCAACATAATATCAATGCTGTAAGAACATCACATTATCCTAACCAAAGCTTATGGTATGACCTTTGTGATGAATATGGTGTTTATCTTATTGATGAAGCAAACCTTGAAAGTCATGGTTCATGGCAGAAGATGGGTGAATGTGAGCCAAGTTGGAATATACCAGGAAATCTTCCAGAATGGAAAGATGTAGTAGTAGATAGAGCTGAATCAATGCTACAAAGAGATAAAAATCACCCATCTATACTAATATGGTCATGTGGTAATGAATCATATGCAGGAGAAAATATATTAGAAATGACTAAATACTTCCATGAAAATGACAATACAAGAATAGTTCATTATGAAGGAGTATTTTGGATTAGAGATTTTAATGAAATAAGTGATATGGAAAGTAGAATGTATGCAAAGCCTGCTGATATTGAGGAATATTTAAATAATAATCCACAAAAGCCATATATAAGTTGTGAATATATGCATGCTATGGGTAATTCTTGTGGAGGAATGCATTTATACACTGAACTTGAAGATAAGTATGATATGTATCAAGGTGGTTTTATTTGGGATTATATAGATCAGTCTGTTGAAAAAATCAATGAAGATGGTGAGAAAATATTTGCATATGGAGGAGATTTTGATGATAGAGCTACTGATTATTGCTTCTGCACAGATGGAATAGTATATCCTGATAGAAAGCCATCACCAAAAGCACAAGAAGTAAAATATCTTTATGCAAATGTGAAGCTTGTAGCTGACAGTAATGGTGTAAACATTAAAAATGATAATTTATTTATATCTACAGATAAATACGATTTTGTATGTTATGTAGAACATGAGGGAGTTAAAGTTTTTGAAACAACTATTAAGCCTTCTGTAAATGCAGGAGAAGAAATGTATGTTTCAATAGATTATCCAGAATTTAAAGAAGAGGGAAATTACACTTATAATATATCTATGAGATTATCAGAAGATACATTATGGGAAGAAAAAGGCTTTGAAGTTGCTTTTGGACAAGCTATAAAAGAAATATCATCTAAAAATAATAAAAAAGATAATTTAAATAATTGCAAATTCCAAGTTATTCATGGTGATGTGAATATAGGAGTTAAAGGTGAAGGATTTACAGCTATGTTCTCTAAACAAGAGGGAGGAATAATATCTCTTTGTTATGATGGTATTGAATATATAACAAGAGTTCCTAAGACTTCTTTCTGGAGAGCAACAACTGATAATGATAGAGGAAATAAACATGATTTCAGATGTTCTACATGGCTTACAGCAGGAATGATGCAAAAGCATACTGACTTTAATTTAAAAGAGGAAGAAGATAAAGTTATCTTAACTTATACTTATGATGTTCCAACTATTGTTCCTACAAAAAATATTATTGAATATACTGTAACTGGTGATGGAAATATTAAAGTACAAGGAACTTATCATGGCGTAAATGGTCTTCCCGAATTACCTCTTTACGGAATTGATTTTAAGTTAAAGAAGGAATTTAATAGATTTGAATACTTTGGTTTTGGACCAGAGGAAAACTATATAGATCGTAATAAGGGAGCTAGATTAGGTTTATTTACAAGTAGTGCAATAGAAAATATGTCTAACTATCTTGTTCCTCAAGAATGTGGAAATAGAACTAATACTAGATTTGTAAAGGTAGTAAATAAAGAAAATAAAGGGTTATGCTTTAGTTATGAAAATGAACCTTTTGAATTTAGTGTTCTTCCATACAGTGCATATGAATTAGAAAATGCCCTTCATAGAGAAGAACTTCCAAGAGCTAATTATACTTGGGTTCGTATATTAGCAAAACAAATGGGTGTTGGAGGAGATGATAGCTGGGGGGCACCAGTTCATAGCAGATATTTAATATCATCAGATAAAGATATTAGTTTTACAGTAAATATTTCAAGAGTATAAGTATTAAATTAATGAAGAGGAAGCTTTAAAGGCTCCCTCTTCATATTTTCTTTAATAAATATATTTATAATAGCATTTTAAATAAAGTCTGCTTCTAATAAGTCGAAGGCTAATTCATCTAAGGATTCATAGTTATATAATCTACATCCCATTAGTTTCCAAATAATATCATCTTTATTAAAGCCTTCTTTATATAATTTTAAGTTCTTTAATAATCGTTTAAGAGCTCCATTATGAACTCCTAATATAATTGACAATTCTTTAGGCCAGTAGTATTTTTTTGGTAAAATCTCGTATAGTTTTTGTTGTAATTCAAGCTTGTATTGCAAATCAATAATTTTGTTTTGATGAGGACCACATTTTCCACGATGATGAAGAGCACAAAGATATTTATAATTTAGCTCTATATCAAATCCTCCCTCGCTTCTATAAACAATATGATGCACATCAGCTTTTTCTCCACAAATACTACACTTATACAAACTGTTGCCCCCTTTATCTATATAAATTAATTATATTACGAAATATAATAACATTCAATTCGGAAATTAATTAGTATTTTCATAAGATTTTTACATTAAACTAAAAAAACGGTTATAATTATAGTAGAAGTGGTAAATATAGTTTATAGTATATTATATTAATTTTGGAAAGAAAGGTGATAGCTATGAAGAATAAATATAATTCTTTTAAGTATTGGGAAAACCTTATCAGTGAAAATAAAACTATTAGAGGACATATGTTCATGGATGAACTTCCAACAGAAAAAAGCTTGTATATACACACGTTAATTTTTTCAAAATATAATGGACTAAAAAATATATGGAGTTACTTCCCAGATGAAATGGCACTTCTTGGATATATACAATATTCATTTTTACAAGAATCATTTTATATATGGATAAATGGTAGAAAAGAGGGTGTTTTATATATTCCTTTAAAGCCTGTTGAAGACATAATTAAAGATGGTGAAAGAAGAAATAAGGTTACCAAAGAAGATGCAATTGAAATGAAAAAACAAGTGGAAAGAATCAAAAAACTATGGTCATTACCTAGAAATAAAATATTATTAGAGCTTAAAAAGTTTGTAAGAGATTTTAATAAGGCTTGGTATGGAGATAGCACAGAATTCTTATATTTAAAGATATTTGAGACACCAGTGGAGCTTGGAGAGTTTGTAATTAACTCAAGCTATATGAGTAGTTCTGTAGAGGAATTTGAGAAAAAATATAGCAAAAACATTGATGATTGGAGAGTTATTTGTAGCACAGCAGATAAGGATAAAGTAACAGGAGAAGCATTTAAAAAGATTTTATTGAAATATTTAACAGAAGTAATATAATTTTATTATAAAAAACACTTAAGGAGAAAACAAATGAAAAAAGGAAGTATAAGTGCATTACTGCCATTATTGGTATTTCTAATATCTTATATAGGATTATCAATAATAGCTGGCGATATGTATGGAATATCGGTTATAATACCATTTTCTATATCAGCTATTAGTGCTTTAGTAATGAATAGAAAAAGAAGCTTTAATGAAAAGTTAGAAACATTTTGTCAAGGTGCAGGAGAAACCAATGTAATATTAATGATTATAATATTTATATTAGCTGGTGCTTTTGTACAAGTAGCTAAGGATATGGGTGCTGTAGAATCAACAGTAAACTTAGGGATTTCAATATTACCTAAAAATCTTTTAATAGCTGGATTATTTTTAATTTCATGCTTTATAGCTATTTCAGTTGGTACATCAGTAGGAACAATAGTTGCTTTAGTTCCAATAGCTGTAGGTATAGCTGATAAAACAGGTGTTGGTGTAGCTTTATCCACAGCAGCTGTTGTAAGTGGAGCAATGTTTGGGGATAACCTTTCAATAATTTCAGATACAACAATTGCTGCTACTAGAACTCAAGGTTGCGAAATGAGAGATAAGTTTAAAGTTAATTTTAAGATTGTTATGCCAGCAGCTATATTAACATTAATTATTTTAATAATAATGACAAAAAATGCTGGAATGATTGAAATTGATACTTTAGAATACAGCTTTATAAAAATAGTACCTTATTTAGCAGTAATAATATCAGCTCTTTTAGGATTAAATGTTATGATTATTTTAACAGCAGGAATAGTTATTGCTGGAATTATAGGATTAGCATCAGGAAGCTTTGATATAGTTGGATTATGTACATCTATAGCTAATGGAGCTATGGGAATGAGTGAGCTTATTATTATTTCATTAATGATAGCTGGAACAATAGCAATAATTAAAGAAAATGGTGGAATAGATTTTATTTTAAATCTTGGCTTAAAGAAATTTAAGAATAAGAGAGATGCAGAATTAGGAATTGCTGCTTTAGTAAGCTTTGTTGATATATGTACAGCAAATAATACTATAGCAATAGTTTCAACAGGTCCAATAGCAAAAGATATTTCAGATGAATTTGAATTAGAGCCTAAGAGAGTAGCTGGAATATTAGATATGTTTTCATGTGTATTCCAAGGGATAATACCACATGGTGCTCAGCTTATATCAGCAGCTGGAATAGCATTAATATCACCATTTGAAATAATGAAATTTTTATTCTATCCATACTTAATGGGTATATGTGCATTAATATCAATTTTTTATTATAATAGAAAAAAATCAGCTAGATAGTCTAGCTGATTTTTTTTGTAAGTAAGCAAATGCTTTGAGAAGAAATTCCTTTACCTTCACCAGTAAAACCTAATCCCTCTTCAGTAGTTGCCTTTACATTAATTTGATTAATATCTATGTTTAAAGCTTCTGATATATTTTTTCTCATATTTTCAATATGTGGAGCCATCTTTGGTTTTTGTGCAATTATAGTAGAATCTATATTTTCTATAAGCCAATTATTTTCCTCTAATAATAAACCTACATGCTTTAGTAGCTCAATACTTGAAATTCCCTTATATTTATCATCACTATCAGGAAAATGCTTTCCTATATCTCCTAAAGCAGCAGCACCTAATAAGGAATCCATGATAGCATGAAGTAATACATCTGCATCTGAATGACCTAATAATCCAAGGGAATAAGGTATTTTAACTCCTCCCAAAATAAGATTTCTATCTTCAACTAATTTATGGACATCATATCCCATTCCTATTCTCATTTCATCACCTCGTATAAATTATAAAACAGATATATTAATTTATAAATAGTAATGGGATTTTAATTAATAATTTGAAGTTTTTCTTTTTGAAGAATTATTTAAAAGCTTACTATTTCTATTATACTTAGGTAATGGTAAAATTTTGATTAATGAGAATATTGTTTTATATAAAATCAATAGGGGCTTTGATTTAATTTTTCTTTTTGTAAAAGTGAAATCAACATATATAACATTTTTATTATTTTTTTTCATAAAACCACACCTCTCTATATTATTATCTTATGATAAGTAATCATTTTTAAAAACCTTTATGATATAATATATGTAATAAAATTTATATATGTAACAAATATAAATAGTCAATGGGAGGATACATGAATAAATTTAGAAGAGTAGTAGGTATTTTGCTAATTATTATTGGTATGTCAATAGTTGGTGATGTTATTCATAAAAAAATTATGACTATTAAAAAGCAAAAAGAAATAGTAGAATTATTTGAAAATGGTTTTTCAGAAGGTATTTCTACTGGAGAAGTTACAGAGTCTAATGAATCGGTAAAGTTAGACAATGTAAATCTAGATGAGATAAATGGATATAAACCAATAGCAATGATTGAAATACCAAGTATTAATTTATCACAAGCATTAGTAGAAGGAATAACTGATGATGTATTACAATATTTTTTAGGACACTTTCCAGATTCAGCTAAAGCAGGAGAAGTGGGTAATTTTGCAATAGCTGGGCATAGGGTATCTGATTATACAGATGCATTTATTAACTTATATAAAGTTTCAGCAGGAGATGAAATTATAGTTAAAACACATAATAATAAATATACTTATGTAATAGAAGAAAACTTTATTGTAAATCCAGATCAAGTGGAAGTTCTAGACCCAACAGATAATGCTACTATAACATTAATTACATGTACAGTCGGTTCAAAGCAAAGAGTTATTGTAAAGGGAACATTACAATCAACAGAGGACTTATAAAAGGTGGAAAAAATGAGTGAATATAAAAAGGGAAAATATAGCTTTTCTTTAGCTCCAGTTTCAGTAATAGTTGGCACGGAGGTAATTGAAGAGAGAAAAAATCAGATAGAGGAGCTTATTAGAGATTTAGAGGAATATGACATAATATTAAAAGAT
>JAKSUK010000037.1 GCA_024409095.1 Clostridium sp. | reverse complement strand
AAAAGTCAATATTAAATCCTTTATTAAGCCTTCCTGTAATATTTATTCCATCATTTATTTGAATACCTTTTATCTCTAGCCCTTCAATAGATATAAATTCATTATATATACTTAATAAATCTTCACCTGTTAAATTTACTTCTATTTTTGTAATATTCATTCCTTTAATCCCCCGAGTATAGTAATGATTTTCCATTTCCTAAAACATATATAAAAAGTATACTTCATTTATTTAAATTTTTAAAGTTCTTGATAATTCAAATTATTTTCCATTAATTTCATTGGTAAATACTATGTGTTTAATTAGACTTTTTATTTCTTAAGTCTATAATAAAATTAATTTAATGTTATTTATAAGGAGGAGTGTCAATGAAAAATAATAAATTTAATATCATTTTAATTCCTATAATTTTAGCCATAGTTTCTTTAATAGCTTTAGGATTTTCCTCTCTATATCCTAAAACTAAGAATACCAAAACATATACTAATTTTCTTGATGATTTAAATAATAAAGATATTTCAAAGGTATACTTTGATTCATCATCAAAAATTTTAGTTACTCTAAATGATGGCTATACTTATTCAACAGATAATCCTAATTCTGAAAACTTCAAAGAAAATTTACTACTTAATAATATAAATGTTGTGGAAGAACCCATTGCTCCACTTAATAAAAGTATACCTGCAGTGATTTTAATAATATCAATTTTTTTCATAGTATTCCTTAAAGTCAACAAAGGCTTTCCATCAAAAACATCTTTTGGTGAGTTAAA
This sequence comes from Clostridium sp., assembly GCA_024409095.1. GTDB lineage: Bacteria > Bacillota > Clostridia > Clostridiales > Clostridiaceae > Clostridium. Next base: position 10,389 of record JAKSUK010000037.1, on the reverse strand, counting down.
CCTTCAAGATTTTAGTAATAAGGATTTAAATAAATATAATTTTACTAAGGTTGCAGGAAATGCAGAAGCTAAAGAGAGTTTAAACGATATAGTTGACTTTTTAAAATCACCAGAAAAATATAGTGCTTATGGTGCAAAAATGCCTAAAGGTATTATTCTATACGGTCCTCCCGGTACAGGAAAAACTCTTTTAGCAAAAGCTGTAGCTGGAGAAGCTTGTGTTCCTTTTTATGCTTTAAGTGGGTCAGACTTTATACAAGTTTATGCTGGTGTAGGAGCTAGTAGAATACGAAATCTATTTAAAAAAGCAAAATCTCATGGAAAAGCAGTTATTTTCATTGATGAAATTGATGCAATTGGTAAACGACGCTCTAGTGGAAATACTTCTTCTACTGGAAATGACGAACGTGATCAAACGTTAAATGCCCTGCTTACTGAAATGTCAGGTTTTAATGATTCTGATGGAATAATTGTTATAGCAGCTACAAATAGATTAGATACATTAGACCCAGCTTTATTAAGACCTGGTCGCTTTGATAGACATGTAGAGGTTTCTCTTCCAGATTTAAAAGCTCGTGAACAAATATTAAAGCTATATTTAAAAAATAAACCACATAAAACAATAAATATAGAAACTCTTGCTAAAAAAACAGCATATTTTTCTGGTGCCAAATTAGAAAGCTTGATAAATGAAGCGGCAATTTTAGCAGCAAAGCGTAATAAAGGTTCAATTACTTCTGAAGAAATAAATGACTCTTTTTCTCTTGTACTAGCTGGAGCTAATAAGAAAGAACGCTCACATTTAAAGAAAGAGGATTTAACGTTAACTGCTTATCACGAAGCAGGTCATGCACTTGTATCATTAATTGTTCTTCCTGAGGAAACTATATCAAAAATAAGTATAATTCCTACTACTAAAGGTGCTGGTGGGTATACAATTACTATTCCACAAGATAGTAATTATCAGAGAATTAATTATTTAAAGTCAAAAATTATGGTTCTTTTAGGAGGCAGAGCTTCAGAGGAAGTTACTTTTAATAAAAGTCAAATTTCAACTGGAGCTCAAGGTGATTTAGGTCAAGTAACTGATATTGCCCTTGCAATGATTTCTGAATATGGAATGGGTGAAAGTTTAGGATTATTAAAAATATCAAACCTAGGTAATCTTACTTCAAGTTATGGGCATATAATTGTTGAAGAAGCAAAGCTTCTCATAAATGAATTATATGAAGAAACTAAAAATTTATTAAGTAATAATAAAGTATACTTAGATAAGCTTGCTCTTTTACTTCTTGAAAATGAAACTCTTCATGATGAAGAAATAGAAAATTTTAGAAATAAAGTTTTAAAGGAATTCCATTAGGAATTCCTTTATCATTTTTTATTATTAATTACCATCATACGGTACTACGTATGCATCTTTTATTCCTTCTTTATTGAGCTTTAGAACTCTATCCATTGCACAATCGTATTCATTATAATAACCTATACATACTCTATATGCTCTTTTCTGCATTTTTTTAGGTACACTTCTTTCTGTAGTAAGAATTACCTTATCTTTATAAGCTAAGCATGCTTTAGCTACCATATAACCATATTTTTTACTATCAAAATTCTCCATAACTATATTATTACTAATGTATTCTCCATAAACTATTATTGCATTGCAGTTAATATTCTTATATAAATTACTTTCATTGATAATACCACAATCTATTGTATTTAATTCACTTTGTATTTCACTCTTTATAAGCTCTGCTAAATATTTCATATCATTTGACCTATTTACATAAGCTACTTTTACGCCTTTTATGTTTATATCATCACTACTATTCATACGAAAAATAACTAATACTTCACTTTGACTATGATTTATTATATCTATTCTCTTATCAACACTTACATACTCATCAGTTGTCCTTGTAATTATAGTTTTTTCGCCATTTCTCTCCAAATACTTCTTTGCTTCTAAGACAGCTTCTAATGTAATATTACTTTCAACTTTCCCATATGCACCTATGTTACCTGTTTCAATACCTCCGCCAAATGGATCTAATACCCACAATGACATACTCTGTCTCCTCATACTAAAGAATCTCATTATAATATATTTTATTTTATATAACTTTGTGTCATTTTGACTCAAAAAATATGATATACTATTAACTTAAATTATCTAACTAAAATACTGGTACTACTGCACCTTTATATTTATTTTTTATAAATTCTCTAACATCATCTGAAGTTAAAACATCTACTAAATCCTTGATTTTTTCACTATTTTCATTTCCTTCTTTAACAGCTAATACATTTCTTCTAGCTTTCATTTCTTGTGAAGTTTCATCTTCAACGAAAACAGCATCCTTAGTTACATCTAAATTGGCATCTAAAGCATAGTTTCCATTTATAACTGCTATATCAATATCATCAAGTGCTCTAGGAAGTTGTGCTGCTTCTAACTCTGTAAACTGTAAATTTTTTAGATTTTCAGTTATATCTGCTACTGTAATAAGTTCGCCATCATTAACCTTTATAAGACCTTGTGAAACTAATATATTAAGTGCTCTAGCCTCATTGCTTGGGTCATTTGGTACTGCTACAGTTGCTCCATCTGCTATATCATCAATAGTTTTATATTTATATGAATATGCACCCATTGGTTCAACATGTATTTCCGCTGCACTTACTAAATGAGTACCCTTGTTTTCATTAAATTCTTCTAAATAAGCTAACGTTTGAAAATAATTAGCATCTAATGTTTCATCTTCTAATGATGTATTTGGTTGAACATAATCTGAAAATTCAACAAGTTCAACTGTATATCCCTTTTCTTCTAATGTTGGTATTACATGTTCAACAATTTCTCTATGTGGTACTGGTGTTACACCTATTTTTATTTTCTTATCATCTGCTACACCTTTGCTACTACAACCACTTAGTCCCATTGTTAAAACTCCTGCTAGTGCTAATAATAAAATTGATTTTCTATTCATTTTAATTCCCCCTAAATTATTTGTTTAATTTTTTATATAAATAATTACCTAGCATTTGCAATGCTTGTACTATTATTATTAATATTATTACTGTTACAATCATCACATCTTTTTGGAATCTTTGATATCCATAGCTGACAGCTAAATATCCAAGACCTCCACCTCCAACTGTACCAGCCATTGCTGAATATCCTATAATACTTATAATTGTAAGAGTAAGTCCTGATACTATTGATGGTACTGCTTCTTTCAACATAACTTTTACAATGATTTGTAAATCAGATGCTCCAAAGGATTTTGCTGCTTCAATAACTCCCTTATCTACTTCTCTTAATGATGACTCAATAATTCTCGCTACAAAAGGTGCAGCTGCAAATGTTAATGGAACAATAGCTGCTTCTTTTCCAATTGAAGTTCCAACTATAGCTCTAGTTAATGGAATTATAAATACCATCAAAATAATAAATGGAAAACTTCTTAATATATTTATTATCACATCAAGTATTTTATAAATCATTTTATTTGGTCTTAAACCATCCTGCGCTGATATTGTCAATATAACAGCTAATATAAATCCAATAATGAATGAAAATATTGTTGAATAAAATGTCATAAATACTGTTTCATTAAACGCTTTTAATATTATATCGCCCATTATTCTAATACCTCCAAAATAATATCTTTCTGTTCTAAATAAGATAAAACTATATCCTTTTGCTTTTGATTAATATTTATTACTAAACTTCCTAATACGTTATCTCTAAACTTTTCAAGCTTTCCACCAACTATAGAAAAATCTATTCCTAGTTCTCTAGCCATTTTAGTTATAATTGCACTTTCAGAGCACTTACTTGGAAATAAAATCCTTATATTTACTCCACTATTTGGCAATGTATCATTTTCTTCTTCTCCTAAAAACTTTTTTATAGATATTCCAGGATTTAAAAATACTTCTTCCACTGCACCTTTAGCAACTAATATTCCATCTTCAAGTAAAGCTACTTTTTGACATATCTCTTTTACAACTTCCATTTGATGAGTAACAATTATAATAGTTATTCCTAACTCTTTATTTATCTTATTTAATAAATCTAAAATATCTTTTGTTGTTTTAGGATCTAAAGCTGATGTAGCTTCATCACATAAAAGAATTTTAGGATTTAAAGCAAGAGCTCTAGCTATAGCTACCCTTTGTTTTTGTCCACCACTTAATTGCGCTGGATTGCTATTTATCTTATCTTCTAAATTAACTAATTTTAGTAACTCCACTACTCTCTTTTTTATTGTATCTTTATCATATCCCCATACTTCTAAAGGTAATGATATATTTTTATATACAGTCTTTCTATTCAATAAATTGAAATTTTGAAATATCATCCCCAAATCTTTTCTAAAAACTCTTAACTCATCTTTATTTAACATTTTAATATCATTGCCCATAACACTTACTAATCCATCATCATAAGTTTCTAAGCCATTTATACATCTAAGTAATGTTGATTTACCAGCTCCACTATGACCTATAAGTCCATAAATTTCTCCTTCATTTATCTCAATTGAAATATCCTTTAACACCTCTGTACTACCAAAATTTTTTTTCACATTAATTAATTTAATCATATTTATTCCACCTCTCTTCTACTAGTTTTTATAAAATAAAAAAGTGCTGGAGAATAAATCCAGCACATCAAAAACACTACCTATTTATCCTCTCATCTATTAGCTAAAAAGCTACAGGAATTAGCACCACAAATTTAACTATAAATTATAATTTATAGTTAAAAATAGGTTGCTGGGCTTCACAGGGCCAGTCCCTCCACCACTCTTGATAAGATTTAATATTTAATTTGAATAAAACTATATACATATAGTATATTACTTTTACACATAAGTCAATATTTTCACTAAAATTTTTATTTTTAATTCTTTGTAAGAATCCTAAATATAATACATTAATGTAATTTTCCCCTCTATGTATTCCTTTACTAATCCTTCTAATGTTATTGAATTAAAATATTTCTCTATTTGTGTATTTATATTATTCCAAATATTCTTTTGTATAAAACATTCTATATCATTTTTATCATCACTAGGAGATACTATTTTCAAATCTCCTTCTAATATATTTAAAATTTCACCTACAGTTATATCTTGAGATTTTCTTGCTAAAAAATATCCACCTTGCGCACCTTTTTTAGAACTTATTATACCACCTTTTCTAAGTATGGAAAAAATTTGCTCCAAATACCTTTCAGAAATATTTTGCCTCTTAGAAATACTTTTTAGGGTAACAGCTTCACTTGCTGAATATAAACAAATATCTATTAATGCTACTAAGCCATATTTCCCCTTACTTGAAATTATCATTTAAAATCACCATTCCTAAATTAAAGGTCTTTGTAATATAAATTACAAAGACCTAATTTTAATTATTCATTAAATTTCTCTTTATCAATATCATCAAGTGAATTTGCTACAGTTACTGCTGTAACCATAGTTCCATTTACATTAAGCATTGTTCTTCCCATATCTAATATAGGGTCAATTGCTATTATTCCTCCTACTAGAGGGAATGCTGCTCCCATACCCATACCAGAAATAACTACTGATACAGACATAGTTGCTGTTCCTGGAAGACCTGATATTCCTAAAGAGCTTACTACTATTATAACTAATAACATTCCATAGAAACTAAAGTCCATTGGTGTTCCAGACATATTAGCAACAGTTACTGCCATTAATGCTGGATATATTGCTGCACAACCATTCATTCCTGCATTTGAACCTAAACTTCCTACAAAACTGGCAACTCCATTATCAACGCCTGCCTTTTCTGTTAAAGTTTCAATTGTTACTGGAAGAGTACCTAAGCTTGATCTTGATGTAAATGCTAATATTAATGGTTCCATAACATTTTTAACATACTTTATTGGATTTAATCCATTTAAAGTTATTATTATTAAGTGGATTATAAACATTATAGCTACACTTACATATAAAGCAATTATAAAATCAACTACACCTAAAATTGCACTTACTCCCCTAGCTGCTATAGTATTTGCTAATAAAGCTACTACAGCATATGGCATAAACTTTATTACTGTCATTGCCACACTTGTTATTATTTTATAAGTTGCTTCAACTAAATCCCAAGCTGGTTTTATTACATCACTGTATTTTTTATTTAATCTCTTCATAGATGTTCCTATAAAAGCAGCAAATATAACAACAGCAACTATATTACCTTCTGCCATTACTTGTACTGGATTAGATGGTAATAATCCTCTTAGAGTATCTACAATAGAAGTTATTTCTCTAATACTAGTATCAGATGTTGTAATAACTTCTCCTGCTCCTAAGTTAAATAAATTTCCTACTACTAATCCTACTATTGCAGCAAGAGTTGTTGTACCTAATAAAACTGTTAATGATTTTGATGTAAGTTTTCCTAAATTTACACCATCTTTCATATTTATTATTACTCTTATTATAGATACAAATATTAAAGGTACAACTAGCATCTTTAAAAGATCCATAAATCCATTTCCAATTAGCCCATACCATTTACTAACTTCCGTAATCCATCTTACAGAAGATGGGTCCTTAGGAAAACCAGCAACTAACTGTACAATAAGACCTAAAATAAGTCCCATTCCCATGGCTGAAATCATCCTTGTTGAAAACTTAACCTTTTTCTTCTCCATTTTTTTAACCAAAGCAAATATTGCAACTAAAACTGCAATAAATCCTATAGTTTTTATATTAGTTATAAATAAAAACTCGCTTAAAAATGTATTTTCCATTTTTCCTCCATTATTTCTTAGTATTCCTACCGTTTTAGTATATTTTATATCATATATGATGGTTATATTGTTGTCAATATAAAAAATATAATGTAAAAAACTGTAACAAGGCAATATTATTGCCTTATTACAGTTTTTATGCTAATTCCTTTTTTTCTGCTGCTTTACTTACTTTTGCTATATTAAGTACTATTCCCATTGCAGCCATAATAAATACCATAGAAGTACCTCCATAGCTTATAAATGGCATTGGAATACCTGTAACCGGCATGCTACCTGTTACAACAGCAACATTTATTATAAGCTGTACTGCTACTACTGATATTATACCTGTAGCTAAAAGTCTACCATACATATCTTTTGCATTAACTGCAACACTAATTCCAGCAACAATTAATACAACAAATAATCCTATTATCAGCATACCACCTAAAAATCCAATTTCTTCAATTACAATTGAAAAAATAAAATCATTATACGGTTCTGGAATATATAATGCTTTTTGTTTAGATTGCCCTAAGCCTACACCCCAAAATCCACCTGATCCTATAGCATATAAGGAATGTATCAATTGATATCCAACATCAGATGCATCTTCCCACGGATTTAGGAAATTTAAAAATCTAGCACGTCTAAAAGGTGTACTAAATATGTAACCAATAGCCCCAATAAAACCTGTTATACCTACACTAAATACATGTTCAGGTTGTCCTCCTGCTACAAAAATCATTATAAGCGTAACTGCCATAATTATTATCGTAACACTTAAACTATTTTGTAAAAATACTAATCCAGCCATGGATACTCCTACACCAACATAAAACAGTGTTCCATATTTAAAATCTGTTATACTATTTTTTCTTCTATCCATCAAAGTTGCTAAAGTTATAACAATAGCATATTTGGCTAATTCTGAAGGTTGTATAGATAATGGTCCTATATATATCCATCTTGTAGCACCTTTTATATTAGGAACTATACTAAGTCCTAGCTTACCTCCTATAATAACAAATAATAAAAGTACAAAAACAGTTATATATATTGGTTTTGTTAATTTTTTATAATAATGATAATTGAAATTTAGAGTAATATACATAGCTGTAAACCCCATAATTACCCACATAATTTGTTTTTTAACTATTTTATATCTATCTCCATCATATTCAAAATATGCTGAATACGAACTTGATGAAAATATCATTATAAATCCAATTGCTACTAAAACAACAACTGTCCAGAATATTAGCAAATTACCTATACCCTTTTTGCTTTTTTTTCTGATTCTTTTCTTACTCCTTTTTTTAGTTTTACTCTTTTTCACTTATTTCCTCCTACTAATATTCAGATTCTTCCTTAAATACTAATTTTACTTTTGTACCTCTACTTATTAATTCTCCACTAGAAATACTCTGTTCAACAACTTTACCATTTCCTTCATGTTCATATTGAAGTCCTAAATTATTTAGAATATTAATAGCAAATTCCATTGTTGTTCCAGCAAAGTCTGGCATAATTATCTTATTGTCTATTGAAGATTTAGAGTTTGCAGTTAATGTTATCTTTGAACCAGCTTTAACAGTAGTTCCTGGATATGGATTTATTGCTACAACTGTATTTCCTTCTCCCTCTACTTCACATCCTAAACCATTTTTTTCTAAAATAGCTTTTGCCTCTTCTACAGATTTTCCTCTTATTTCAGGTATTATTACATCTTTTGAAATTGAATAGCTTAATTTACCTGCTGGAGACTCAATATATGAGAATATATAAGAAAATAACTTCTTCATTAATGGTGATGCTACTTGTCCACCATAGTATATCCCAGTACTTGGCTCATCTACTGTAATATATACAGTTAATTGAGGATCATCTACTGGCGTCATTGCAACCATTGAGGAAATATATTTATCTGGTGAATATGTTCCTGTTTCTGGGTCAACCTTTTGAGCTGTACCTGTTTTTCCACCAATATCATATCCTTGAACAAAAGTTCCTTCTCCAGCATCTTGTGTTGCAGTCCTTTCAAGATACTTTCTTAAAGTTGCAGTTGTTTCTTCTGAAAGCACATTTTCAACACATCTTCCTTCTATTGTTTTATCTACAATAGTATTACCATTAGAATCTTTGTGAGTAATTTCTTTAACAATATGTGGCTGTATTAAGTTTCCACCATTAGCAACTGCATTAACTGCTGTTAAAAGCTGAAGAGCATTTAAAGTATTAGTTTGTCCAAATGCAATTGTTGCTAAATCAATATCACTAATACTATTTGTAGGTTTCACAATACCTTCTGCTTCACCTGGAAGATCTATTCCTGTAATACTACCAAATCCTAACTTTTCTATATATTTATTTAATTTTTCTACACCTAATCTTGCTCCTAGCTCCATAAAACCAACATTGCATGAGTTTTTAAGTATTTCTGCTGCACTTTGATTACCATGTCCTGACAACTCCCAACAATGAACATGAACATCTCCAAACTTTTTGCTTCCAGTACAATTAAATACATCATTGCTATGAATTAATCCTTCTTCCATGGCTGCAGCCATAGTAATTATCTTAAATGTGGAACCTGGCTCAAAAGTATCACTTACAATGGAATTTCTCCACATATTTTGAATTTTATCATTTTCAGTGCTACCTTCAAAATCTTCATATCCTTCATATGGATCGTTAGAATCATATCCCGGCGTATTAGCCATAGCTAGAATTTCCCCATTATTAGGATTCATTATTGTAATTGATATTCTCTTTGCTTTATATGTTTCAAGTCCTTCATTAGCAACAAGTTCAGCATAATATTGAAGGTTTTCATCAATAGTAGTTACAATATCCTTACCATTTATAGCATTTGTCTGTTTTCCTCTTACAAATGGAAGTTCATTAGAATAGGCATCAATACCTCCTATTCTTATTCCTGATAATCCACTTAAATAATCATCATACTGTAATTCTAATCCTGTTAAACCTACACTTTCTGAATTAATTACACCTAAAACTTGAGATAAATAATTGCCGTTTGGATAATATCTTTCTATTTCATCATAATAAACTAGTCCACGAATTTCTAATGATTTTATTTTATCAATAACATCTTTTTCAAGCCCCTTTGATAAAATTATAAATTTATTTTTTCTATCACTAAGTTTGTCATATATTTCATCATAAGATACTCCTATTTCTTTTGCTAAACTAGATGATACCTTCTCTACAGTAGTTTCTTCATCTTTTATGTAAGTCCTTAATGTCTCCATATCTACTTCAATTCTATAAACATTAGTTGATGTAACTAAAATAGAACCATTTCTATCTACTATATCACCCCTCATTGCAGTTAAATTCATTTCTGATTTCCACTGCATTTCAGCCTCTTCTGCTAATTCAGTGCCTTTTACAACAGTAATATATAACATTCTTAAAAGTAATAATGTTATTACACAACCTATAGCCACAGCTACAATTATTAATCTATCAACAGACTGAGAGTTAATTTTTTTAAACTCAAAGCTTTGTGACCTTTTCATCTTTTTCTTTTTTTCTTCATTCATTTTTATACCTCTATAATATTAAAAAAACTATACATAATATCT
>JAKSUK010000036.1 GCA_024409095.1 Clostridium sp. | reverse complement strand
AGGTAAAAGTTACGTTATAAATGGAATATTTGAAGAAAATAATAATTCCATGGTGGTGATAACTCACAGTGATGTAGATGCTAAAAATTTATATGAAGATTTAAGCTTTTATACAACTGATGTTTTTTATTTTCCAATAAGAGAAGTAGTGTTTTATAATGTAGATGCTATTTCTGGAGATTTAAGATGGGCAAGATTAAAGGTAATAAAGGAAATATTACAAAACCCAAAAAAGAAGATAATAGTCACTTCAATAGATGCACTTACATCTTTATATACTCCAAAAGATTATTATTTAAGATATAGTATGACAATAAAGACTGGAGATACTATTGATTTAAAAGAAATAACTAAAAGTCTTCTTCAATGTGGATATGAAAGAGTAGAGGTTGTTGAAGGAAAAGGTGAATTCTCATTTAGAGGAGGGATACTTGATGTATTCCCTCCTACATCTGCATACCCATATAGAGTGGAACTGTTTGGTGATGAAGTGGATTCGATAAGAACATTTAATACAGAATCCCAAAGAAGTATTGAAAAGGTGAATGAATTTAGTATTTTCCCATCTAAAGAAGTAATTGTAGATGATGAATGTAGAAACAGGGCAGTAAAAAATATTAATCAAGAATTAAAAAATATAGTTACAAATGTTTCTAAGGAAAACAAAGAGCGTGTAGAAAAAATAAAAGGCATAGCAGGGAAAAATATTGAGCTTTTAAGTAATACTTATTATTTTGAAACCATTGATAGCTATTTACCATTTTTCTATGAAAAATTAGATAGCTTTTTTGATTATTTAGAAGGATATAACTTTATAGTTGATGATTTTAAAAGAAGTTTAGGAAAAGTGGAAAGCATTTATTATGAATTTAATGAAAATTATATGTCTTTTCTTCAAAGAGGAGATATACTTCCATCACAAAATAATCTTTTATTAGATAAAGCAGAATTAAAATCTAAACTAGAAGATGGCAATATTATAACTTTAAGTTCATTTTTAAATAAAAACGACGATTTATTTAATGCTATAGATATTGGGTTTAATCAAGTTACTTTAAATAAATATAATGGACAGCTTAATATGCTTATTGAAGATATCAAAGAGCGCAAGGAAAAGAAATATGAGACTGTGATACTTGCAGGGACAAGACCAAGAGGTGAAAGATTAGTAAAAACCCTTATGGAAAAAGGAATTTATAGTAGCTATAAAGATTCCATAGATAAAATTGAAGCTGGAGAAGTAGTAATTACTTTTGGAAATCTTCTTAGAGGGTTTGATTATCCAGATTTAGAACTTAGTATTATTTCAGATAAAGATATTTTTGGTGAAACAAGAAGAAAACGTTCTAAAAGGACAACAACAAGAAAAGGTGTTGCTAAGATAACTAGCTTTGCAGAATTAAAGCCTGGAGATTATGTAGTTCATGCAAATCATGGAATTGGAGTTTATAAGGGTATTAAACAAATGGAGGCAGGTGGAACTACTAGAGATTATTTAGATATTGTTTATGATAAAGGAGATAAGCTATACGTACCAGTAGACCAACTTGATTTAGTACAAAAATATATTGGTAGTGAAGGAAATTTACCAAAGATAAATAAATTAGGAGGAGCAGAGTGGCAGAAGGCTAAAGCAAAAGCAAGAAAATCCATAAACGAAATTGCTCAAGATTTAGTTAAGCTTTATGCAGCAAGAGCAACTCTTAAAGGTCATAGCTTTAGTAAGGATACTGAGTGGCAGAGACAATTTGAAGAGGAGTTTCCATATGAAGAAACACCAGACCAATTAGCTTCACTAGAAGAAATAAAAGGCGATATGGAATCAGATAAGCCAATGGATAGATTGCTTTGTGGTGATGTTGGATATGGAAAGACAGAAGTTGCAATAAGAGCTGCATTTAAAGCAGTAATGGATGGAAAGCAAGTTGCATTCTTAGTTCCAACGACTATATTAGCAGATCAGCATTATAATAATTTTATTAAAAGATTTTCTGATTTCCCTATAAAAATAGATATGATAAGTAGGTTTAGGACACCAAAGCAACAAAAGGCAACTCTTCAAGCTTTAAAGGAAGGTAACGTAGATATATTAATAGGAACGCATAGGCTTGTATCAAAAGATATAGTATTTAAGGATTTAGGATTGCTTATTGTTGACGAAGAACAAAGGTTTGGTGTTGCTCAAAAGGAAAAAATAAAAGGCATGAAAAAGAATGTTGATGTACTTACATTAAGTGCAACACCTATTCCAAGAACACTTCATATGTCACTTACAGGAGTACGGGATATATCAGTAATTGAAACACCACCAGAAGATAGATATCCTATACAAACATATGTTGTGGAACAAAATGACCAGCTTATAAGAGATGCAATACTTAGAGAAATGGGTAGAGATGGTCAAGTATACTTTGTTTATAATAGAGTAGAAAGTATTGAAGGTATTGCAAATTATATAAGAAATCTTGTACCTGAATGTAAAGTTGGTATTATGCATGGACAAATGACAGAAAAAGAGTTAGAAACTGAAATGATTTCATTTATGAATAAAGAGTATGATGTATTAGTATGTACTACAATTATAGAAACTGGTATTGATATATCAAATGTTAATACAATGATTGTGCATAATGCAGATAAAATGGGACTTTCTCAACTTTATCAATTAAGAGGAAGAGTTGGAAGAGCCAATAGAATAGCTTACGCTTATTTTATTTATACAAAGGATAAAACACTTACAGAGGTAGCTGAGAAAAGACTTAAAGCATTAAAAGATTTCACTGAACTTGGATCAGGTTTCAAAATTGCCATGAGGGACTTAGAAATAAGAGGTGCTGGAAATATGATGGGCTCATCTCAACATGGACATATGGCTAGTATTGGATATGATTTATATTGTAGAATGCTAGAGGATACAATAAAATTAGTAAAAGGTGAAATTGAAAATGAACCTATTGAAACATCAGTAGATATAAAAGTAGATGCATTTATACCATCATCATATATATTTGATGAAATACAAAAAATAGAAGTATATAAGAAGATTGCAGCAATTGAAAATATTAATGACTTTATGGAAATAAAGAGTGAGTTAGAAGATAGATATTCAAGTATTCCTGATTCTGTTTATAATTTAATGAATATTGCATATATCAAGAGCATATGCAAAGGATTATATATTGAAGATATAAAAGAAAATGCTAAGGAATTAAGATTCAAATTTGTTAAAGGGTATAAAGGCTTTGAAGATATATATAGTATTTTACTTAAAAAATATAAACATGATGTCATACTATATTTTGGAGAAACACCATCATTTGCTATAAAGTTAGCTAATATAAAGAAAGAAACTGCTTTGGAATACTATAGAAATTTATTGGAAGATATAAATAAATAAAAATTGAATAAAAAGAATAATACTGTTATACTTATTTGTAGAAAACTTAAAAAAAATGTAAAGTGAGGGAGTAACTTTGGGAAAAGTAAAGAAACTAATGGCATTAGCTATGATATCTGTTATGTCATCATCAGTTGTGGGCTGTAATATGATACAACAAACAGCTGAATCAAAGGCAAAGACTGTATTAGCTAAAATTGGAGATACACAAATAACTCTTGGAGATGTTGATTCAGAATTAAAATCAGATATAAATAATTTAAAAGAAAAATATGGCGAAAACTATGAAGCATCTATGCCTGAAGAATTACTTGAACAACTAAAAAATGCAAGAACTCAAGTCTTAGAACAATTAGTTACAGAAGAAATAATGCTTAAAAAAGCAAAAGAATTAGATTTAATACCTTCTGATGAAGAGTTAGAAACAAAGGTAAATGAAAAAACAGAACAATTAAAAGAAGTTTATGGTGGAGAAGAATCATTTAAATCTGCTTTAGATTATTACGGATATACTGATGAAACTTTCAAAGAGTTTATGAAAACTCAAGTAATAAGTGAAATAGTATCAGAAGATATGGTTAAAGATGTTACTGTATCAGATGAAGAAGTACAAGAATACTATGATAACAACACAGATAAATATACAACAAAACCATCTGCTACAACAAAACATATATTATTTGCTTCTAAAAATGAAGATAAGGAAGCAGCAGATGCTGAAGCTTTAGCGCAAGCTAATGAAATAAAGGCTAAAATTGATTCTGGTGAAGCTGAATTTGATAAATTATTTGAAGAATATTCAGGAAATAAATCAGAAGGAAAATATCCTATATCAGAATCTTTAGGAACAGTTGCTTATGATCAAGCAAACTATGATAAAGATTTCTTAGCAGGACTTGCAACACTTGGAGAAGGTGAAATTTCAGCTCCAGTTAAGAGTTCATTTGGATATCACATAATAAAGGCTACAAATGTTGTTAAAGAATCAACAGTTCAAAGTTTTGATGAAGTTAAAGACAGCATTAAGGAAACTGTATTAACTGACAAGAAAAAAGAAGCTTATAATAATAAATTAGATGAGTGGAAAAAAGAATTAAAAGTTAAAACTTATGAAAATAAGATTTCATAATTAATAATAGTGTAGGATGAATATCCTGCACTATTTTTTTGCATAAATATAGATAAAAATTTCTTAAATTTATTATTCATTACTAAACATTCATAATTTAATTATATTGGAATAGGCTAGAATTAAAACCTCTCTAGACCATTATAAATAATGGGTATAAGTGCATAAAATTTCTAATACTCCAAATAATAATAGCGTAAATATTACTTAAATGAAAAGGGAGGTAGCTCGTATATATGAAAGCCACTGGAATTGTAAGACGTATTGATGATTTAGGAAGAGTAGTAATACCAAAGGAAATAAGAAGAACTTTAAGAATAAGGGAAGGGGATCCTTTAGAAATTTTTACAGATAGAGAAGGTGGAGTAATATTAAAGAAGTATTCACCAATTGGTGAATTAACTGATTTCTCAAAAGAATATGCAGAAAGTTTGCAACAAGCAATAGGACATATAATATTAATATCAGATAAAGATGCTTTTGTTTCAGTAAGTGGTGCATCAAAAAAAGATTATATAGAAAGAAAAATCAGTAATGAGTTAGAAGGAATTATGGATGGGCGAAAAGCAACTTTAATTGTTGAAGAAAACAAAACTATACCTCTACATAGTGATGAAGATGCAGGTGAATATAGTAATCAAGTTATAGCTCCTATAATAGCTGAAGGTGATGCTATTGGTGCTGTAATCATACTTTCTAAAACTGCTGGAGAAAAATTCAGCGAGCTAGAGTTGAAACTTGCAGAAACAGCAGCTTCTTTTTTAGGAAAACAAATGGAACAATAAAGGTTATTAAGATACATAGAAAACGTATTATAAAAGGAAGAAAAGAAAAAAATAAAAGTCATAATACCTCTAGGCTTGAAATAATAATTAATTAGTAATATAAGTTTGGAGGTATTAAATATGAAGAAGCAATCTTTAATTAAAGGAAGCATAATTCTTGGACTAGCAGGAATTATTGCAAAATTTTTAGGCTTCTTTTTTAGATGGCCGTTAATAATGCTTATAGGCGATACTGGAATTGGATATTATCAATTATCATATCCTTTATATATGTTTTTTGTGGCAATGGCTTCAGGAGTGCCAATTGCAATTTCAAAAATGATTTCTGAAAAAAATGCTGTAGGAGATGTTGAAGGAAGTTATGAAGTTGTTAAAGAGTCAGTTTATTTAATGTCAATACTAGGTATAGGCACATCTTTATTATTATTTTTCTTTGCAAAACCTATAATATCCTTTCTTAAATGGAATTCTAAATCATACTATTCATTAATAGCAATTTCTTTTGCTCCCATGATGATATCATTTGTAAATGTGTTTAGAGGTTTTTTTCAAGGTATGCAAAATATGACACATACTGGAGTTTCACAAATATTAGAACAAATGGGACGAGTTATAGTAGGTGTAGGAGTAGCAATAATACTCTTACCAAAAGGTATTGAATATTCAGCAGGAGGTGCTTCACTTGGTGCAGCAGGTGGAGGTGTACTAGCACTGGCATATTTATATATTAAATATGTTGAAGTGAAGAAGGAAAATGGAATAAAAAAAATTAATAGTAATCCTGAAATATTAAATAAAATACTTCAAATAGCTATTCCAATTTCAATTGGAACTACAGTAGGAACAATAATGAGCTTAATAGATTCAATACTCGTACCACAAAAACTTTTATCAAGTGGTATAAGTGAAGCTAATGCAACTATACTTTATGGACAACTTACAGGAAAAGCAGCAGTTTTGGTAAATATACCATTAACAATATCTATGGCTATTGCTACTTCTTTAATACCAATTATTGCTGAAAGTTTTATATTAAATAAAAAGGAAAGTATGGAGAATAAGATAAATATGTCTATGAAGTTATCAGCTGTGATAGCTTTTCCAAGTACTTTAGGATTATTTTTTTTAGCTGAACCTATAATGAAATTAATTTTCTTTAAAAATTATCAAGGAATAGAAATATTAAGATACCTTTCACTTTCCATACCATTTATAATAATTACTCAAACATCTACATCAGTATTACAAGCATCAAATCATTATATAAGACCTGTTATAAATTTATTTATAGGGTGTTTGGTAAAGATAGTTTTGACATGGTATTTAGTACCAATGGCTAAGATAAATATTTATGGTGCAGTAATAGCAAGCATAGGTGCATATATAACTGTAGCAATTCTTAATATGATATCTTTAAAAAATAAGCTTAATGTAACTATAGATTATTATAATTGCTTTTTAAAACCACTTGTAGCATCATTAGCTATGTCAGTAAGCGTAGTAATTACTTATATGAAAGTTATGAAGTCTATAGAAAGTCAGAGTATTTCTTGCTTATTAGCAATATTTGTGGGTATTATTATATATATGATAGCAATTATGCTTTTGAAAGTCTTTTGTTTGGATGATATAAAAGATAGATTAGTTAAAAAATAATAAAAAACATTAAAAGGAGAAAAGCTTATGATAAAGATAGTAGGTCTTGGACCAGGAGCTCCAGAAGCATTAACATATGGAGCAATTAAAGCATTAGAAGATAGTGATAATCTTTTCTTTAGAACAGAAAAGCATCCTACCGTTGATTATTTGAAAGAGAAACTTACACATTTTAATACATGTGATAACTATTATGAAACAAGTGATAGTTTTGATGAAGTTTATGAAAAGATAGCAAATGATTTAATTGGAAATTATAAAGAAAAGGGAGAGCTTGTATATGCTGTTCCAGGGCATCCTCTTGTAGCAGAAAGATCAGTATTTAATTTAATGAATCTTTGTGATGAAAATAATATAAAATATGAAATATTACCTGCTGTAAGTTTTATTGATGCAATGATGGATGTTCTTAAAATTGACCCAATAGAGGGATTAAAAGTTATAGATGCCTTTGATATTAAAAATCAAGTTCTTGATAAAAGAATAGGAACAATTATAACACAAGTATATAATCCTCTTATTGCTTCAGAAGTAAAATTAGAACTTTTAGAATATTATAATGATGATACAGAAATATATTATGTAAGGGCAGCAGGGATAAAAGGTGAGGAAAGTGTAAGAAAGATGCCTCTATATGAACTTGATATGCAAGAAGATATAGATTATCTTACATCTGTATATATTCCTAAAAATCTTGATAATAAGAAGGATGTACATGACCTTGTAAAATTAATAAGGAAATTAAGAAGTGAAGATGGATGTCCTTGGGATAGAGAGCAAACTCATGAAAGTATTAAAAATCAGATTTTAGAAGAATGTTATGAAGTGGTAGATGCTATTGAAAAAGATGATATAGACTTATTAATAGAAGAATTAGGTGATGTACTTCTTCATATAATATTCCATGCTGTAATTGGGGAGGAAGACGGATACTTTAATCTTTCTGACATAGTTGATGGAATTTGTAACAAAATGATATACAGACATCCACATGTATTTGGTGATAAAAAAGCAAATACATGTGAAGATGTAATTAAAAATTGGGATGATATAAAGACTGAAGAAAAGAAATTTAATACTATATCAGAAGAGATAGATGCTATAGCAAATGCTTTACCAGCTTTATTAAAAGCACATAAGGTACAAAAAAAGGTAGCAAGAGTTGGATTTGATTTTAAAAATCCTTTAGAAGCAGCAGCTAAAGTTAAAGAAGAGTTAAATGAAGTATTAAATGAATATAATTCTAATAATATGGAAAGAATTATAGATGAAGTTGGTGATTTACTGTTTGCATGTGTAAATTTAGCTAGATTATTGAAGGTAGATGAAGAGGAAGCCTTAAATAAAGCAAGCAAAAAATTTGCAATAAGGTTTAAATACATAGAAGATAAAGTATTAAAAAATAATAAATCTATGAAAGATGTATCTATTGATGAGCTAAATAAATTTTGGGATGAAGCTAAAAATAATAAATAATATTATTTATTAAAAGGAATTTCAAAATTTATGGAGAATATCAAGATTTATGGATAATATTTAATTGAAAGTATATTATTAGACTATACTACATGAAAATGTTGTGATAGCTACATTTTTATAGAAAAATAGCTGTAATGCTATAGACTAGTGAGAAAAGTGGTTATATAATAAGGTAATGTAGTTATAGTACATAGTTATAACAGTTAACTACAATAAAAAATAGCTGTTTATTTAAGGAGGATGTAATTGTGAATAAAGCAGAATTAATTACTAGCATGGCTGAAAAAAGCCAATTAACTAAAAAAGATGCAGAAAGTGCATTAAAGGCATTTATTGATTCAGTTCAAGAAGCTTTAGAAAATGGTGAAAAAGTTCAATTAATAGGATTTGGCACGTTCGAAACAAGAGAAAGAGCTGCTAGAGAAGGTAGAAACCCAAGAACTAAGGAAACTATCACTATTCCTGCATCAACAGTTCCAGTATTCAAAGCAGGTAAAGAATTTAAAGATAGAGTAAACAAGTAATTTATTTATAAAAACCCGAGTTTTCCTCGGGTTTTTATTTTAATATATTTTATAAAAAATTTGGAGGAAGATAAAATGAGATTGGATAAGTATTTAAAAGTATCTAGAATAATTAAAAGAAGAACTGTAGCAAAGGAAGCATGTGAAAATGGAAGAGTGGCTATAAATGATAAGGTAGCAAAGCCATCTACAGATGTTAAAGAAGGCGATATAATTGAAATTACTTTTGCTACAAGAAAACTTAAAGCTAAGATAGTTAATATAGCTGACCATGTTAGAAAAGAAGAAGCAAAAGAAATGTATATAATAATTGAAGGAGAAGAAGATAAAGAATAAATTATAAGTTGCCTTCATATATTTTAAATAAGGAATATATGGGGGAGTATATAATGGAGAAAAAGGTTGAAGATAGTGCGTTAGAAGATGATAGAGGAAACTTAGTTTTAGAGTGTAGAAAGAAGCTTACTATGACTGGAATAGTTGAAGTAATAAGCTTTGATGAAGAGAAAATAATGCTAAATACTAAATTAGGTCCTTTAACAATAAAAGGTTTAGGGTTAAAAATGAATAAACTAGATGTACAAAATGGTGATGTTATCATTGTAGGAGAAATAAGTGCAATGATATACAGTAGTAAAGAAATTAAAAAAGAAAAAGAAAGTATAATTGGAAGGTTATTTAAATAGGTGATACCATGCCATTACCAATAAACATTCAATTAAGTATAATAGTGTATTCGTTTTTATCGGGATTATTAACAGGTGGAATGTTTGATTTATATAGAATTATTAGAGGAAGTAAGGTACCAAAGCCTATTATTGTTATTGAAGATATATTATTTAGTGTTTTAGCAGCTATGATAGTATTTACATTTTTGTTATATACTGATTATGCATTTTTAGGAACATATGTATATATATTTATGATATTAGCAGTATTTATTTATATGAAATTTATTAGTCCAACATTCATTTCTATTGAAAGATCTATATTTAATTTTATTGGAAAAGCAATGAGAATATTGTTGAAAGATATAGGATATGTTACAAAATTGATTTTTTCGTTTATTACAGGAAAAAGATAAATACTCAAAAAATTACTTGAATAAAGTAGTTAGAATGTTTAAAATATACTTATATTATATATATAAAGAAGGTACTATTTTATGGAAAACAGGCTTACAATAACTAAAATAATTATGGTTGTGATTTTTGCTGTATTTATATTTAGTCTTGTTAGACAAGGAGTTGCTCTAAAAAGAATTAAAGAAAATCTTTCAGTTGAGAGGCAAAGTTTAAATCAGCTAAAAGAAGAAACTGAAAAGTTAAAATCTGAAGTTGAAAGTGCTCAATCTGATTATGAGTATATAGAAAAGCTTGCTAGAGAAAGATTAGGTTTAATCAAAGAGGGTGAGCAAGTTATAGAAAATTTAGAGCCTTAAGAATAGTATTATTTAAGATTAAAAAGGTTATTATTTTAATAACATATATTAATAAAATTTAAGGAGGATTCTTTGTAACATGACCTTAATGGCAGGAAACATATTAGAGGGTACAGTAGTAAATATCACAAACTTTGGAGCTTTTGTAGAAATTGAAGGAAAAACAGGATTAGTTCATATATCTGAAGTAGCAGATTCTTTTGTAAAAGATATAAGAGAACATCTTAATGAACAAGATAAAGTTAAGGTGAAAGTAATATCAATAGATGATAATGGAAAGATAAGTTTATCAATAAAGCAGGCAAATGTTGTTAAAAAGTCAGCAAGACCAGTTGAAGTTGAATGGAAGCAAGAAAAGAAAAAAGCTCAGTCTGGAGAAAAATTTGAAGATATAATGTCTAAATTCTTAAAAGATAGTGAAGAAAGACAACAAGACTTTAAAAAGCATCAAGAATTTAGAAGCAGAAATAAAAAAGGTTTTTAAGTAGAAGTATAATACTTTAATTTAATATATAAATAAAAACACAGAATTTTTTCTGTGTTTTTATTATTAACATAGGGAAAATATTGTCGTGAAGTGGCTATTTTACTAGGCTGTAGAAAAAAGTATAAAAAAATAAAAAAAATATCGGAAAAATATTGACACTTTATAAAACATAATATATAATTAATTTTGTCGTCAGGGAACGACATAAAAAAAGAACAAGCTGAAGTGGCGGAACAGGCAGACGCACAGGACTTAAAATCCTGCGGTAGCGATA
>JAKSUK010000035.1 GCA_024409095.1 Clostridium sp. | reverse complement strand
GCTAAAGCTTTTCTGAACACCCTTGCATAGCAAGGGGTTTTCTTTATACAATAAAAGACCTCTATATACATAGAGATCCTTTATTTTGCTACCTAACATCATATTCAATTTGTTTAGATATATTTAGTAATATTCCCATTGCAGTCAAATTAATAACAAGCGATGTACCACCATAACTTATAAATGGCATTGGAACACCAGTAACTGGCATAGACCCTGTTACAACTGCTATATTTATAATAGCTTGCACTGCAATAATTGATGTAATTCCCATTGCTAATAATTTGCCATATGTGTCTTTAGCCTTAATAGCTATGCGCACACCACGCCAAATAAAAATTATAAATAAAGAAATAATAAATAAACATCCAATTAATCCAATTTCTTCTCCAATTATCGAAAATATAAAATCATTATGTGGTTCAGGCATATATAATGTTTTTTGCCTTGATTGTCCAAGCCCAAGTCCAGTTATACCACCTGAACCTAAAGCATAAAATGATTGAATTAGTTGATATCCATCACCAGCAGCATCCTTCCACGGATCAATAAAATTAAGCATTCTAGCTCTTCTATAATCAGAGCTAAAAATAAAAAATATTGCTAAAGTAAGCAGTGCTGGAAATACTATTCCAAATAAATGTTTTATTTTTCCACCAGATATAAAAAGTAAAATAAATGTAACAATCATAATTATAGCAGCAATACTCAAATTCTTTTCAGCTAAAACCAAAGCTGCAAAAAAACCTGATAAAGCAAGATATGGTACTATTCCAGTCCAAAACTCTTTTATTCCATCACCTTTAATATCTATGCTTAAAGCTAGAAATAATACTACCACGTATTTAGTAAGTTCTGATGGTTGAAATGATAGACCTCCAAGCTGAATCCATCTTTTAGCACCATTTACTGCTGGGAAAAAAAATACTGCTATTAATAATGGAACAGTAATTATCAATAATTTTGGTGTTATTTTTTTTAGTCTGTGATAATCAAAATTCATCATAAAAAACATAGCTATTAACCCTATAACAGCCATAATTCCCTGCTTCTTTAGATAAAACATACTATCATTATAGTGAAACATTGAGTAAAATGAACTTGCTGAATATATCATTACAACACCAATTGCTAATAATATAAGTATTGTATACAAAACCCCAAAATCAACTTTTCCTATGTTTTTATTTTGATTTTTCTTGTCTAGTATCACAGACATTCCTCCTATTTTACAATGCTAAGAATCCTATTAAACATAAAACTGCTGTAATAAGTGAAAATACTGTAACTATTTTTATTTCTGACCACCCGCATTTTTCGAAGTGATGATGTATAGGAGCCATTTTAAATACTCTTTTACCTGTTAACTTAAATGAAGCCACTTGTATTATAACTGATAAAGTTTCAAATACATAAACTCCTCCTACTATTATTATTAATAAAGGCTGTTCAAGTATTATAGCAATAGTAGCAATAGCACCACCAATTGCAAGTGAACCTGTATCTCCCATAAAAATTTTCGCAGGATAGGCATTATATTTTAAAAATCCAATAAGTCCGCCTATTAATACTACACAAAATACAGCTAAAGATTCTTCATTCATTATAAAGCATACAAAAGTAAAGAAAGTTAAAACTAAAATAGATATTGATGTAGCTAATCCATCTAATCCATCAGTAAGATTAACTGCATTTGTTGTAGCTGCATATATTATTAATACAAAAGGAATATATAAAACTCCTAATGGTATTTCAAATGATGTAAAAGGAATAAGTAAACTAGTCTTTAAATTGTAATATCCATAAATAGCTAAAGCTATAGAAAATATTAATAGTAAAATCATCTTTTGTCCTGGTTTTAAACCTTCGCTTTGTTTTTTCAGGATTTTTAACAAATCATCTAAAAACCCAATAAACCCAAAAGCAATTAATGAATATAAGGCAATCATTGCTTTATCATTAAATTTATATCCTAAAATAAGCATAACTATTAAGGAAGATAAAATAAAAATAACTCCACCCATAGTTGGTGTACCAGCTTTTTTTAAATGACTTTCTGGACCTTCTTCCCTAATATTTTGGCCAAACTTTAACTTTCTTAATAGTGGAATTGCTATTGGACCAGCTACTAGTGAAAGTATTATAGATAATATCAATCCTATTCCTAATTTAGGACTCACAAGATTTATAATTGCTTCCCCCATATAAATTGCCTAATGGCAATTCACCTCCTTCGCTTTATTTTAAATCCTTTAACTTATATACTACTTCTTCAAATTTCATTCCTCTAGAAGCCTTAACTAATATAACATCATCTTTATTAATTAAAGTGTCTATTTCTTTAAAGAAGTCCTCTTTTAAAGCAAATTTTCTAATATTTTCACTACCAAATCCCTTTTCATAGTTTTCAATATTTTCACCAATAACAATTAATAAGTCAACTTTACCTTTTGCAAACGAACCTACATCTTGATGTGCTTCTTTCGTCTTGCTTCCAAGTTCATACATATCTCCTAATATAGCAACTCTTCTAATTGCAGCTTTACTCATTAAAACTTCTATAGAAGATTTCATAGAATCAGGACTTGCATTATAGCAGTCATTTATAATTATAATCTTATCAGTCTTTTCCACTTCTAATCTCATTGATGTAGCTTTTAAATTTACAAGACCATCATTCATTTCCTTAAATGATAAGCCTAAATTCCTTGCAACATCTATAGCCAACATCATATTTAATATATTATGCTTTCCTGCCATAGGTAATTCAAAATCAAATTTATCACTTCCACAGTTAGCAGTAAACTTAACACTATCTTCTTTTAATATAATATTAGATGCGTAAACATCATATTCACTATTATATCCAATTTTTTCAATTTTATAATTATGCGAGTGTTGTTTTTTTAATCTTTCATCTTCAGCATTTACCACTAATATATTATCTTTTGTAAAACATTCTACTATTTCCATCTTAGCTTTAAGTATATTATCTTGAGTCTTTAAATTTTCTAAATGAGAAAGTCCTATATTGGTGATAACTGCCATATCAGGTTCTGCTGATTTTGCTAATCTCTTAATTTCACCCATATCACTCATTCCCATTTCTAAAACTGCTACATCATGCTCAGATGTAAGTTGAAATATCATAAGTGGAAGTCCTATTTCGCTATTAAAATTACCATCTGTCTTAAATACATTGTATTTTGTACTTAATACTGCTGCAATTAAATCTTTTGTTGAAGTTTTACCACAAGAGCCTGTAACTCCAATAACCTTAAGTTTTAACTTTCTTCTATAAAAATTAGCTAACTTAAGCATTGCTTTAACTGTATTATCAACTTTAATTATAATACCTTTTCCTTCAGCTTCTTCACTTTTAAAGTTAATTTCATCTACTACTGCAATAGATGCTCCTTTTTCAAGAACATCTATTGCTAAATTGTTAGCATTAAATCTTTCACCTTTAATTGCAAAAAATATACAATCATTGGTAACTTTTCTACTGTCTATACAAGCTTCATTAAAATTTCTATTTTCATTATCGATAATTACCGTACCTTCTAGAGCACTTACCAATTCTTGAAATGACAATTCCATCTATATTCCTCTACTTTCCTGATAATATTTCATCAACAACTTCTCTTTCATCAAAATGTATTACACCTTCATTGTTAATTTGATATGTTTCATGACCTTTTCCAGCTAAAACAACAACATCACCTGGTTCAGCCATTTTTAAAGCTAATCTTATAGCTTCTGCTCTATTTTCTATTGCTAAATAATTTGTTTTTTCTATTCCTACTACAATATCCTTAATAATAGCCATTGGATCTTCCTGTCTTGGATTATCAGAAGTTATAATAACAAGATCAGCAATTTCACTACCAACTCTACCAAGTTCAGCTCTCTTAACCTTATCTCTATCTCCACCACTTCCATAAACAGCTATAAGTCTATTCTTTGCAAATGATTTCAAAGTTTCTAAAATATTCTTCATTCCATCTGGTGTATGTGCAAAGTCAATTATTATTTCATATGGTATATCATATTTGTCACCAATTCTTTCACATCTTCCAGGTACAACCACATCTAAAAGACCTTCTTTAATACATTCTTCTGAGATATTTAATTCTTTTGCTGCTGCAATTGTTCCTAAAGCATTATATATATTATACTCACCTGGTAAAACAAACTTATATGAAGTATTATTGCAATCAAATATTATATCCTTTTCTTCAAGTCTAATATTTTCTGCTCTGAAATCACTTGAATTTTCTATTGAATAAGTTACTGCTTTCTTTCCAAGTTTTTCAACATCATTTAATACTCTATAGCCATAACTATTATCAATATTTATAACTGAAACTTTACTTCTCTCAAATAATTTAAATTTAGCATTATAATAGTTATCAAATGTCTTATGGAAATCTAAATGATCTCTTGTTATATTAGTGAAAATTCCTACTTCAAAGTTACATCCATAAACTCTATCTAATTCTAATGAATGTGATGAAACTTCCATTACACAGTATTTACATCCTTTATCAACCATATCTTTAAATAATTTTTGAAGTTCTAATGATTCAGGTGTTGTTCTTTCAGATTTTACTTTTTCATCGCCTATGTAATTAGCAATAGTACCTACAAGCCCAACTTTTTCACCTGATTTTTCAAGTATTGATTTTAATATATATACACTAGTTGTTTTCCCATTAGTACCAGTAACCCCAATAAGCTTTAATTTTTTTGTTGGATGGTCATAATAATTAGCAGACATAGTAGCTAATGCTTTTCTACCTTCATTTACTCTTAATACCGTTACTTCATTGCTTATATCCTTAAGATCTAAATCTTTTTCACACATAACTACTGTAGCTCCAGCATTTATTGCATTTACTGCATAATCATGTCCATCAACTTCAAATCCACTTAAACATACAAACAAATCATTTTCAGTAATTTTTCTACTATCGTACTGTATTTTATTAATTTCCTTTTCATCGCTTCCTTGTAAAAGCTTATAATCAACACCATTTAATAAATCTAATAATTTCATCTTCTCTCTCCTTAATTATAATTAAAATTTATTATGCAATATTGGTAATACTTAGTATAAAAAATAGCATGTGCAAATCCACATGCTAAAAATGAAAAAAGTTAATCTCCATAATCATCACTAAGAGTTAACCTAACATTTGAACCTGTGGTTATTACTTCACCCGCAGGAATACTTTGTTCAATAACAAAACCATCACCATCAAAACTGTATTTTATACCTAAATCATCAAGAATATCCTTAGCTGATGTTAATGAAAATCCTATTAACTCAGGCATAGATACTTTATTATCATCTACAGTATCTCCAGCATAAATTGTTAGCTTGGTTCCTTCTTTCACTGTATAACCTGGATATGGCTGAGTATTTGTTACAATCTCTCCACTACCCTCTATATTATACTCTAAATTTACGTCTTTTAAAATTTTTTTTGCTTCTTCTATAGATTTTCCACGAATTTCTGGAATTAAAATATCTCTCATAACTGCATTATAGTCTTCAGAAAATTCCGAATCCATATAATTAAATATATCTGTTAAAAGTGTCTTCATAAGTGGTGCAGTTACAACACCAGCATAATATGCTCCATTGCTAGGTTCATCAATACTGATAAAAGCTGTAATTTGTGGTTCATCTACTGGTGCCATTGCTGCCATAGATGAAATATACTTTCCACTTTCATATCCTCCAGTAACTGAATTAACCTTTTGCGCTGTTCCAGTCTTACCACCAATATGATATCCTTCTATATAGCTTTTGTTTGAACCTCCTTCATTTACAGTTCTCTCTAGATAATCTCTCAAAGTTGCTGTACTTTCACTTGATAAAACATTTTTAAAAATTACAGGTTCATAAACTTGATCTATTATCTTAGTATCATCACTACTATAATGAGATACTTCTTTCATTATATGAGGTTGTATTAAATTTCCACCATTAGCTAGAGCATTAAATGCTTGCATATATTGAATAGCAGTTACTGTATTAGTTTGTCCAAAGGAAATAGTTGCTAAATCTGATTCAGTAATATTTTCAGTCTTTTTCACTATTCCATATGCTTCCCCCGGCAAATCAATTCCTGTGATATTTCCAAATCCAAGCTTTTTAATATATTCATTCAATAATTCTGGACCTATCTTTTCTCCTAGCTTCATAAATCCAACATTGCATGAATTTTGAAGAATTTGTGGTAAAATTTGACTGCCATGACCTGAAGTTTTCCAGCACTTAATAGTATGTGAACCTACTTGAAGGCTTCCTCCACATTCAAAAGTATCTGACTCTGAAACTATTCCTTCTTCTAAAGCTGTTACCATTGTTACAACTTTAAATATAGATCCTGGTTCAAATGTATCATTAACTAAGCTATTTCTCCACATTTTTTGAAGCTTTTCCCCATCAGTTTCACCAGAAAAATCTTCAAAACCTTCAAATGGATTGTTAGGATCGAAGTCTGGTTTATTTACCATTGCTAATATTTCACCATTATTAGGATTCATGACCATAATAGATACTCTTTTAGCTTGATTATCTATTAATCCTTTTTCAGCAACCTTTTCTACAATAGCTTGTATCTTAGAATCAATTGTTAATGTAACATCCTTTCCATCTATAGGTTCTGTAAAATTAGATATAGTATATGTTAAATTTTCTTTATTGCGCTCAATTTCAGAAACTCTAACGCCAGGTACACCTGATAAATATTCATTATACTGAAGTTCAACTCCTGTAAGTCCTTGTCCATCAACATTAGTACTACCTAGTACATGAGCTAGAAATTCACCTTTAGGATAATACCTTTTTGTATCTGGAGAAACAATTACACCATCTATATTTAAGCTACTAACTTTGTTAGCAGGCTCTTTTTCAATCCTTCTTATCAAAGTTGCAGATCCTGCATTAGCACCACTAGCAAGTTTAGTTTCAAGCTTTTCCATGACTTTACTTTCTTCAATACCTACAGCTTCAGCAATTTTACCTGAAATATCTTTGTTAGTTAAAGAATTATTTTTTAGGTACTGCCGTATTGAATTCAAGTCAAAATCAACTCTATAAACATTTGCTGAAACCGCTAATTCTACGCCGTTTTTATCCAGTATTCTTCCTCTTCTTGCATCAATACTTACTTCACTTGTCCACTGTTCTTCAGCTCTAGAGGAATATTCATCTCTCTTAACAATCATAATATATGACAATCTTAAAATTAATAGAAAAAATACTAATACAATTGTCCATACTACTAATGTTAGCCTCTTTTGAATCAGTGCTCGATCCCTAAACTTATTTTTTTTCACATTCATTCCCCCATTAAATAATTAGAGAATGATATTTATATTTTTTGAAATAAGGAAAAATACCCACTACATTCCCTAATTAAAAATATCTTTAATTTTATCAAGGAAACTTTCTCCATTTTCAGCTTCATTAATATGTGAAAAATAATCTTTAGACATATCAATCATTATAGTATTATCCTTGTCAGGATATACCATACCTAATTGATTCTCAGCTACATTTTTAACATTTTCTAAAGATGAATATTTAAGCAACATTACTTTTAATGCATCGTTAGTATCTGATAATATTGCTGATTCTTCTTTTATTTGTGTTAATTCATTTTGTCTATCATAAACATATCCATCAATTGCTAAGGTTATTCCACCAAGAATACAAACTAAAGCTGAAATTCCCACCATATTCGAAATTAAATTCATTTTAAGGTTTTTAATTTTCTTTGCTCGTAACTCTTCTTTTATTTTTTGCTTTTTATTTTTATCATATTGTGGCTTTTTTTCAGGTACAAGCGCGGTGTTTCCTCTTGTATAATTATATTCCCTAGCACCCATTTTATTCACATCCCTACATTTTATTTATTATTTAGAGTTATAGCTTTTCTATAACTCTTAATTTAGCACTTCTACTTCTTGGATTTATCTCCACTTCTTCCTTTTTAGGTTCTATGGCTTTTCTTGAAATAACTTTTACTTTTGCCTTTTCGCCACATACACACACCGGGAATTCTTTAGGACATCTACATGAAACAGCTAAATCTCTAAATTTATTTTTCACTATTCTGTCTTCAAGGGAATGGAATGTTATTATTGCCATTCTTCCACCTTTATTAAGCTTTCCTACACCATCTTCTATAGTCTTATTTAATATAGAAAGTTCACTATTAACTTCTATTCTAATTGCTTGGAAAGTTCTTTTAGCTGGATGTGGTCCTTCTCTTCTTGCTTTTGCAGGTATAGCGTTTTTTATAATTTCAACAAGTTCTAAAGTTGTTTCAATATTTTTTTCTTGTCTATTCTCTACAATAAAGCTAGCAATTCTTTTTGCAAACTTTTCTTCACCATAATCTCTTATGATTCTATATAAATCTTCTTCAGAATATTCATTTATTACATTATATGCTGAAAAATCATTATCCCTATTCATTCTCATATCAAGTGGAGCATCTTTCATATAACTGAATCCTCTTTCACCTTCATCAAGTTGATAAGAAGATACACCTAAATCCATAAGTATTCCATCAACGCCACTAATATTTAAATTATTTAAAACATTTTCTATATTTGAAAAATTACTATGTACAAATGTAACATTTGAGTAATCTTTCAATCTTTCCTTTGCAGCTTTCAATGCATCTGTATCCTGATCTATTCCTATCAGTCTTCCTTCATTAGAAAGCCTCTTTAAAATTTCGCTTGAATGCCCTGCACCACCTAAAGTTCCATCTACATAAATACCATTTTCTTTGATATCTAATCCTTCTAGGCATTCATTTAATAAAACTGAAACATGATTAAATTCCATAAAATTAACTCCTTATATCCTAGCTGTCCATTTTTATGCCAGAGCTTAATATAAATCTAATATTTTTTGCTCTATATATTTGCTATTTATATTTTATATGATTACTATAACCTTTTATAGTTATGTATATTCTTCCTATATTAAACAGATTTTGTTTTATATGTTCACAGTTGCTACATTATACCGTTTTAACCACTATACTATATATTCTATATAAAATCATAGTATCCTTCAAGATTTATTTAGTATTTATTCTATATTTATTGACAGTAAAACTAATTTATCACAAAAATAACTCTACATGAATATTAATTCATGTAGAGTTATAAGAAAATTTAGAATATTAAACATTAAATCTGAAGTTAACTACATCACCATCATGCATAACGTAATCTTTACCTTCTAATCTATATTTCCCTTTTTCTTTAGCTTGTGCTTCTGAACCACATTCAACTAAATCATTATAAGCTACAACTTCTGCTCTTATAAATCCTCTTTCGATATCTGTATGTATCTTACCTGCTGCTTGTGGTGCCTTTGTACCTTCTTTAATAGTCCAAGCTCTAACTTCTTGAACTCCAGCTGTAAGATAACTTATTAATCCTAATAATCTATAAGAAGCTCTTATAAGTTTATCTAATCCAGCTTCTGTTAAGCCATATTCTTCTAACATTTCTGCTTTTTCTTCATCTTCTAAACCTGAAAGTTCTTCTTCAAGTTTAGCACAAACAACTACTATTTCTGAATTTTCTGCCTCTGCATATTCTCTAACTTTTTGAACATATTCATTATTTAAGTTTCCACTCATCATATCATCTTCAGATATGTTACATGCATAAAGTACAGGCTTAGAAGTAATCATAAATAAAGTCTTAATAAATGCTTCTTCATCTTCATTAACTTCTAAAGTTCTTATTGGCTTATTTAATTCTAAATGTGCCTTAACTTTTTCCATTATTTCATATTCAGCCTTTGCTTTTTTATCGCCTGATCTAGCAAGCTTAACGCCCTTTTCCATTCTTCTTTCAAGAACTTCTAAATCAGCAAAAATTAATTCTAAATTAATAGTTTCAATATCTCTTATTGGATCAACGCTTCCTTCAACGTGTACAACATTTTCATCACTGAAACATCTTACTGTATGAACAATTGCTTCAACTTCTCTAATGTGAGATAAGAATTTATTTCCTAACCCTTCACCTTTTGAAGCTCCTTTAACTAAACCTGCAATATCATAAAATTCTACAGTAGTATAAACTTTTCTCTTTGTATTATACATTTTTTCTAATACATCTAATCTCTTATCTGGTACACTTACAACACCAACATTTGGTTCTATAGTACAGAATGGATAGTTAGCTGATTCTGCACCTGCTTTTGTTATCGCATTAAACAATGTACTTTTCCCTACGTTTGGTAATCCTACAATTCCTAATCTCATCTATGTACATTCCTTTCTTACCTTAACTAATACTTTAAAATTATACTCTAGATATAGTTTTATTTCAACACAATAATATTATTATCAAATTTTTAGATTATAATTTAAAAATGAAGCCTCCAATAATAGAAGCTCCATCTCATTTTTATTTATACACCTTCATTTAAAAATTCATATTGTGCACTATATAAGTCATAATACATTCCTTTTTTTCTTAATAGCTCATCATGTGTTCCTACTTCTATTATTTCACCATCTGAAATAACTAAAATCTTATCACAATCACGAATTGTTGATAATCTATGCGCAATAACAAAAGAAGTCCTTCCTTTAATAAGTTTTTCAATTCCTTTTTGAACTAAAAGTTCTGTTTGTGTATCAATATTTGATGTTGCTTCATCAAGAATTAAAATCCTTGGATTAGCAAGAAGTGCTCTAGCAAATGAGACAAGTTGCCTTTGACCAAGAGATAATCTTGAACCTCTTTCATTAACCTCTGTATCATATCCATTATCTAGCTTCATAATAAACTCATGAGCATTAACAGCTTTAGCAGCATTTATTACTTCTTCATCAGTCGCATATAACCTTCCATATCTTATATTTTCCATTATAGTAGTTGAAAATAAGAATGTATCTTGTAGCATAATTCTAAGTTGACTTCGATAGCTATACAAGTCTACATACTTTATATTTTTACCATCAACCAATATTTCACCATTAGTTGGATCATAAGAATAACCTGTATTAGGATCATATACCCAACCATTGGCAGCTGATTCAGCCTGTTTTGAAGCATCCTGCTCTGCCTTTTCAGCGGCTGTCACGGCTCGCGGGGCTTAAATGAATTTGTTCTGCCGGAATCGCTCGATGTCTCCCGTCCTCTGGAAATCACCTTCTGGGCGAAAAACGACACCAACAAAACACAGGTCTCCATTT
>JAKSUK010000034.1 GCA_024409095.1 Clostridium sp. | reverse complement strand
ATCTCA
This sequence comes from Clostridium sp., assembly GCA_024409095.1. Classification (GTDB taxonomy): domain Bacteria; phylum Bacillota; class Clostridia; order Clostridiales; family Clostridiaceae; genus Clostridium. The sequence continues at coordinate 11,466 of JAKSUK010000034.1, read as the reverse complement.
TTATTACCTAACTCTACTTTATTTTCAATTAAATCTTCTCTTAAAGTTTGTAATTCCTTTAATGGTAATTGATATAATTTATTATCAATAATTTTTAATTCTCTTGGAAGAGTTAATTGATGCTGCCAATAATTTTCCACTGTTGGATTCTTATGTTCTACTGCATCAGGAACTCCCATCCAACCAATCATTATTCTTCTTCCTTTTGAATCTTCAAAAGTTTGAGGTGCATAGAAATCAAATCCTCTATCTAATTCTACAAATTCACCTAATTTAAGTTCTTTTTTATCATTTATAAATTCTCCAAAGGCATATCCACTTTGATAAACATTATTATATTTAAATCCATCAGCTTCTAATCCTTGTGGTGAAAACATAAATATAGTTTTTCCATCTAAATAGAATAAATCTGGACACTCCCACATATATCCCATATTTTCTTCTCCACCAGCTGGTACTGAATGTAGAGTCCAATTATAAAGGTCTGAAGATTTATATAATAATACGTATCCTTTATCATTCTTACCTCTTGCTCCAAGAACCATATAGTAAGTTCCATCCTCTTCCCATACCTTTGGATCTCTAACATGAAGTGACATATCCTCTGGGAAATCTGAATTTCTTAAAACAATTTTCTTTTCTGAAAACTCTTTTCCATCTTTACTTGTAACTAATATTACATTTTGTTCTCTTCCTGTAAGTATATAATCATGATCTCCATCATGTTTTACATTTCCTGTATAGAAGAAATACATTGTATCATCTTTTATAAATGCTGAACCAGAGTATACTCCGTCCTTATCTTCTTTAACATCTGGATATATAGCAATATCTCTTTCTTCAAAATTCACTAAATCTTTAGATACATAATGTCCCCAGAATTTCATTCCACCCTTAGCTTCTAAAGGTGAATATTGATAAAAAACATGATATTCATCTTTGAAATGACAAAGTCCATTTGGATCATTTATCCATCCAATTGGTGCCATTATATGATATTTGCTTCTCCATTTATCTGAAAGCACCTTTGACATATTACTATCTATATGCTTTTTAATTTTTTGCTCATATTCTGCTCTAGTAATCATGTATCTACCTCTCACTAATTTTTGTTAAAACTTCTTCTTTTAATGGTAATGCACCAATAGCACCTTTTTTGCATACAGTTAAAGCTGCTGTTGCATTAGAGAAAGTTAATATTTCTTGCACTTTTTCTTCTGATAAAGCTACTAATTCATCTAATGAATATTCACCTTCTGCTACTTGATATAATAATGACCCTATAAATGAATCTCCTGCTCCCGTTGTATCTTGTGCTGAAACTTTAAATGAAGGTGAGAAAATAGTTCTTTCCTTAGTTATAAATTCAGCTCCATTAGTTCCTTTTGTATATATTATTACTTTTACATAACCAGTTAATAAAGATTCTAAAGCTTCTTTTTCATCTTTTATACCAGTAATAAATTCTAACTCTTCATCACTTATTTTAACTATATTTGATAAAGGAAGGAATTCTAATATTGCCTTTCTGCAATCTTCAGCTTCTTTCCATAATGGTAATCTTACATTTGGATCAAAGCTTATTAAGCATCCTTTCTCCTTAGCTATTTCTATAGCTTTTCTATGTGCTTCTTTAATAGGAGCATCTATTAAACTTACTGAACAAAAATGTAATATATCTCTTTCATTAAAATCTTCTGCATAAATTTCATCACTGCTTAATAGCATATCTGCACTTGGATTTCTATAAAATGAAAAATCTCTTTCTCCATCTTCTCTTAATGATACAAATGCTAGTGCTGTATTAGCTTCATTTGTTCTTGATATTCTTGAAATATCTACACCTAAAGGTTTTACTTCATTTAATATTGCATCACCAAATCCATCTTGTCCAAGCTTTGTAAGCATTTGTGATTTTCCACCTAATTTAGCTACTGCTGCTGCAACATTTAAAGGAGCTCCCCCAGGTACTCTTAAAAAGTTTTCTACATCATTTAATGCTCTTCCTTTTTCATGTGGTATAAAATCAATTAAAGCTTCACCTATAGCTATTACCTTTTTCATATTATTAATCCTCCTCAATAATAATTTACAAATATTAATTATTTATAACATGTATATTTTTATAAGGGAACGTTCCTATTATTATTAAAAATTTTATTGATTTTAAATATATTATATATTGTAAAATAATTTTAGTCCACCTTAAAAATTGAAAAATCAATTTTTATAAAAATATTTAATGATAAATAAGGACTCGAAAAAATCGAGTCCTTATTTATTATAGAGCCTTAAGCGCTACTGCGTTTAATAAACTCCATGGTTTATTGTAATGTGGTTGGAAGAAGAAGTCTGTCATTGCTAATTCTTCTATTGTCATATCATTTTGTATAACAACTGATAAAGTGTTCATAAATTGAGTTAAATCTATTTTAGATATTATTTGTCCACCTAAAACTCTTCTAGTATCTGCATCATAAACAAGCTTTATTGTTGCAGGTTCATAAGTTGGCATAAACTCTGGTCTATAGTTATCAGTTAATGAAACTGTAGCAATATTCATCTTTGTTGTAGCTTTAGCTACTTCTTCTGTCATTCCTGTTGAAGATATGTTTTGATCATATATCTTTATTCCTGAAGTACCTTGAGTTCCCATATATTTAAGTGTTGGCTTAACTATATTTCTAGCAACTAAAGTTCCCATTCTTACTGCATTAGTAGCAAGTGGAATATATCTTGTATCTTTAGCAGGATTATATGTTACTACACAGCAATCTCCAGCTGCAAATACATCTTCTTTACTTGTTCTCATGTATTCATCTATTATGATTGCTCCATTTGGTAGTGTATCTAATTTACCTTGAACTAATTTTGTATTAGGTGCAAATCCTATACATAATACTACTAGGTCTCCCTTATATGTTCCATTTTCAGTAACAACTTCTGTTACTTTTCCATCTTCACCATTGAATTTTTGAACTTTTTCTCCAAGTACTAATTTTACTCCTCTATCTGAGAATTCCTTTTCAGCTGCATCTGTAAAATCTTTATCTAAGTATTTTGCCATTATTCTTTTTTCAGCATCTATTAATGTTACATTTTTTCCTTGCATTTCAAATGCTTCAACAAGTTCAACACCGATATATCCAGCACCAATAACAATAACATTCTTTGCATCTTTTGATTTTTCTATTATGTTTAATGCATGATCGTGATTTTTACATAAAACTATATTTTCTAATTCTCCACCTTCAAATCTTGGTACTATTGGCCATGATCCTAAAGTTAATACTAATTTATCATAATTATCTTCAAAAATTTCTTCTGTAACTAAGTTTTTAACTTTTAAAGTTTTATTTTCAAAATCTATATCTAAAACTTCATGCTTCATATTTGTTGTAACACCTAATTTAGCTAGGTTTTCAGGTGAGTTATAGAAAAGACTCTTAGTGTCTTTTATTACTTTTCCAACATTTAATGCAATACCACATGATAAAAATGATATGTTATCATTCTTTTCATATACTGTAATTTCACTTTCTGGATGAAGATTTTTTAAATTAACTACTGCTGATGTCCCTGCATGTGTACATCCAACTACTACTATTTTCATTCTTATATTCCTCCAAATAATAAATTTACTTAATTAATTTCACTTTTCAGTTAATAATAATTATTTTTTAAATATAGCTTAACCTTTTTTTTTGATTTTGTAAACACCTATCTTTAGTTTTTTATTAAATTATTTTTTTATTCTTTCCTTTTATTTTCCTAATATTTAATTGTTTTCATTATTTTTAATATAAAAGCAAAATAATAAGGTTACTATAAAAGCAAATAATCTTACTTTTATAGTAACCTCTATATAATTTATAGGTGATTTAAAAAAATTTTAATATTATTCTACTGATATTGCTGCTACTGGACAGCTATCACATGCTTCATTCACTGCATCTTCTAAATCTGCTGCAACATCACCTTCTATAGCTACTGCTACTCCAGTGTCTAGTGAAAATACATCTCCACAGATTCCTTCGCACATTCCGCAGCTTATACATACATTTTCATCTACAAATGCTTTCATTACAATTTCCTCCTAAGTTTTTATATTATTTAAGTATATTATCTTTGAATATTTATTTTTTGTCAATAATAATTATTATTTATTTTATCTACTTGCTAAAATTAATGACATATAATCACAGTTATTAATTATATCTTCTTTATTTGTAAGTATAGTTTGTCCTTCTCTTCCTGCTCTACTTATATAGACATAGTCAAATCCTTTTTCCTCTAATGTATTAATAACCATCTCTTCATTTTTATAAACTTTCATTAAAACTACATATTTTTCATCTTTTATATCCTTAACTCTTCTTGCTGGCATAATAACTAATGGATTATTACCTACAACAAGTGTTCTATCTACTATACTTGCAGCTGCACAAAATGATGTTATACCTGGTATAGTTTTAACTTCAAAACCTTTTTCTTCTGCAAATTTTAAAAGATGTATATACGTGCTATATACATATGGATCTCCTATAGTTAAAAATGATACTGTTTTCCCTTCTTTTAGCTTGTCTACTATTAACTTATATGCTTCTTCAGCTTTATTTTGTGTATCTTTCTTCCCCATTGGAAAATGTACTACTATTACTTCTGTTCCTTCTTTAATATATTCTCTAGAAGTTTCAAGTGCTATACTTACGCCTCCATCTTCTGCACTTGGTGCAACTATTACATCACTTGATTCTATTGCCTTTACTGCCTTTATTGTTAGTAACTCACTATCTCCTGGTCCTACACCTATCCCATATAAAATTGCCATATCTATCTCCTTTTTTATTGCTTATTTCTTTTTTTATGTCCTTTTTTAGTTTGTCCAGCTCCAATATATCTATCATTTATCAAATCATCTATTCTATTTATATATAATTGTGCAAACTCATCTACTTCCCCTAATCCTTTCATACGAAGCTTTACCTCTACTCCTTCAGCTTCAAGCATAGATTTCCATGAGTCCTCTTCTTCTGAAGCCATATCATTTATAGCATGATCACCAGCTACAAGCATAAGTGGCATTAATAATACTTGTTTAATTTGTTTTTTCTTAATCTTTTTTAATACACTTTCAAAAGTTGGATATCCTTCTACTGTTCCTACCAGTACATTTTCATAACCTTCATCATTTAAAACACTTTGAAGTGCTCCATATACAGCATTAGATGGATGAGCTGTTCCATGTCCCATCATAACTACAGCTTCTTCTCCTTCTATAATATGTTTTATAGATTCTATAAATAATGAATAATCCTCAGGAAGTCCTTCTATCCCTTGATAATAGAATATTGGACGCCCAACTTTAATAGATTTAAACATATCCTTAAAATGTGCCTCAATATTTTTTATGTAGCTAAATTCTTCTCCTGGTATTATATGAAGAGGTTGAATTATTACTTCTTCATATCCCTCATTATGTAGTCTTTCAAGAACTTCTTCTGGTTTCTCTACTATAATTCCATGAACTCTTTCAAGCTTTCTAATTATCATATGAGCAGTAAATGCTCTATATACATCATAATCCTTAAATTGAATTCTTTAATGACTCCAAATAACTTGTACCAAAACTTACTACTACAATAGCTTTTTTCATTATTCCTACTCCATTCCTACTATTTTATTTCTTACATAAAAAAACATCCATTTTGAGGATGATAAAAATAATAAATTAATTATCTTTATATAATTTTTTATATTCATTTAAATAACACATATCTTTTTCACTTTTACTTCTTGTATCAAACGGATTATTTATAAGAGCCTTACAATATAATAATGGATACTCTTCACTTAGATATTTCATATATTCTGCCCATTCAATTGTTAAATACTTATATGCTAGCATAATATCTTTTTCAATATGCTTAAGCTCATATTCCTGCATATCCACGCTTAATCTTGTATTAAGTTCTTCTCTTAAATGTATAATTGACATAAGCATTTCTGTAAATGTCTCATGTTCTATAAGATTTTCATTAGCTATTAATGAAATAAGTAAATCTTTATTTTCATCTAAATTTTTTCTAATATCTTCTAATGATACCTTATTAATATCTACATTATAATCATGTTTTAAAATTCTATTATGAAGTTTTTCAAATGGTTTCTTCTTCCATGTATCGTTAGTAATTGATGCTCCACTTAAAAACTCTCTATCATTATCACCTTCTACTATATTAAGTAAAAGTTTTGTACCCACTTCAGTATAAAATACCCCTATCAACATATTTAATTTCCCTAGTAAATGGTCTTTTTCTCTTTTTTCTAGGAATCTATCTAATATTAAGGTAGTAAAAAACACATCCATTGGTATAAATGCAATATCAGCAACTAGAAAAATCAAGGTATGATGTGCATCTTTAAACATTAAATAATGTGCATAATGTAAAAGTAAAGATAATGCTACAAGCCCTGTACCAATTAAAATAGTTTCTTTAGTTTTTTTCTTCACTCAAACTTCCCCCTAAAAAGTATTTCTTCTTTGATAGTTCACCTTAAGATAACATTAAATATAATATCATGTCAATTATACAACATAAATTTTATTTATAGATATTTAAGGAAATTAAAACATAAGAATAAAGAAGCCCTAAAAGAGCTTCTTTTTGATTTTTATATTTATACTATGAACTTCTTATATTTCTGATAACATCAAACTGATTTTTATTAAGCACCAATCACGCTTTTAACTTCATTATAATACTTTTCAATTTTATCTAATAATTCATTTTCTTGTGATAAATTAGATATTTCAACTAATGATTCTTTTATACCTTTTTCAGAAATTAAATCTTGTAGTTTTTTACTTTGATTGTCTTCAATATTATTGTGGTGAAGAGCTGCTCCAACCCCTACCATAAGATTATCTGTATCTAAGTTGAAACCTCTAGCTGTCATTAAAGGCTTAATTAATCTATCATTTTCATTTAATTTTCTTAATGGTTCTCTTCCAACTCTTGCTACATCATCTTTTAAATATGGATTTTTAAATCTTCCTATTATTTTATCTATATATTTTAAGTGAGATTCTTTATCAAAGTTATATTTAGCTATAAGTCCTTGTCCACTTTCTATCATAGCTTTTTTAACTAAATCATGAATAATTTCATCTTGTATACTTTCATCAACTGTTTTATAACCTTTTAAATATCCAAAGTAAGCTGTTATAGCATGTCCAGTATTTAATGTAAATAACTTTCTTTCTATATATGCCATTAAGTTATCTGCTAAATTCATTCCATCTATTTTAGGAATTTCACCTTTAAATGCTTTTTCTTCTACATTCCACTCATAGAAGTTTTCTACTACTACATCTAATATATTTTCACTCTTAACTGGTGGCACTATTCTATCTACAGAACAATTAGGGAATCCTACATATTGATCTAAATATGCTATTTCTTCTTCATTTAAATATTTCTTAACTTCTTCTTCTAATTGAGAACTTGCTTTTATTGCATTTTCACAAGCTATTATATTTAATGCTTCAGTTACTCCAGTTACTTTTCTAAGTTTAATTCCTTTTGCTATAGTTGCAGCTATTCTTGGTAATACTACTGGACCTACAGCTGTTGTAATTATATCAGATGTTCTAATTTCTTCTAATATTACATCACTTGTTGATATAACAGCACTAATATTTTCTATTTTTTCATCTTTACATTCAACATCCATTACATGAATTGTGTAAGATTTATCCTCATTAATTTTATTGATTATTTCTTCATTTACATCTGCAAATACTACATGATATCCTGCATTAGATAATAAAGCTCCTATAAATCCTCTTCCTATGTTTCCTGCTCCAAATTGAATTGCTTTTTTCATAGTAAATTCCCTCCATTTATAATATATTAATTTTATTTATTAAACGCTTTTAGTATATCGTTTACATTTGTTGTCTTTCTTAATTCTTCTACTAAACTTTCATCTTCTAATGACATTGCTATATTAGATAGTATAGTTAAATGCTCATCTCCAACACCTGCAATACCGATTACTAAATAAGCTAATTCATCACCAAATTTAACTCCATTAGGATACTGAAGAACTGCTATACCTGATGCTTTTACTTCTTTCTTAGCTTCTCCAACACCGTGTGGTATAGCAACTCCCATACCTATATATGTTGAAACTATTTCTTCTCTTTGAAGCATTGCTTGTATATATTCATCTTTTACATAATTTTCTTTTGCTAATATTTCACCAGCTCTTTTAATTGCTTCTTCCTTTGAAACACTTTCTAATCCTAAAACTATATTATTTTTCTTTAGTATTGAACTTTCTTTTGCTTCTACAACTTCAGTAGTTGCTGCAACTTCTTCAACAGCTTGAGCAGTTCCTTTTGCTCTTGCTTGTAAACTATTAAATAACTCATCTAATTTTGAATCTTGTAAGAAGTTTTCTATAAATACATGTTCAGCTTGAGGTGAATTTTTCTTAGCTCTTTCTATTAACTTAACGTGACTTACAACTAAATCAGCATCACTTGGTATAGTATCTACTGAAGAGTTTGTAACTTCTATGTTTAAACCTAATTTCTTGATTCTATTTCTAAATTTTGTAGCTCCCATTGCACTTGATCCCATTCCAGCATCACATGCAAATACTATTTTATTTATAACATCTCTTTCTATTATGTTAACGTTACTTTCTGTACTATTAGTATCTTCTGTTACTTCATCATCTATATTTTTAGCTGCTTTTTTTACTAAAGGTGCTGATACTATAAATGAAACTGTCGTAGCTGCTAAAATTCCTAATAATATTCCAACCATTTCTCCTTTAGGTGCTAAAGCTAATATTGCAAATACACTTCCTGGTGAAGGTGTTGCTACTAAACCTACCTTAAATATTGAGAATACTAATATTCCTGCTGCACTACCTAATATTGGTGCCATTATTAAGAATGGATTCATTAACACATATGGGAAGTAAATTTCATGAATTCCACCTAAAGCATGAATTATTGCTGCTCCTGGTGCTGATTGCTTCATTCCACCTTTACTATATAAACAATATGCTAATAATACTCCAAGACCTGGACCTGGGTTAGCTTCTAATAAGAACATTATTGATTTACCAAATTCTTGTGCTTGCTCAATTCCTATTGGTCCTATAATTCCATGATTAATTGCGTTATTTAAGAATAATATTTTTGCTGGTTCTATAAATATTGCTACTAAAGGAAGTAATCCTTTACTTATTATAATTTCTACTCCACCTTTTAAGATGCTTGTCAATGCTACTACAAATGGTCCTACTGCATAAAAACCTACTATTGCTAGTGCCATACCTAATATACCAACTGAAAAGTTGTTAATTAACATTTCAAAACCTGCTGGTACTTTACCTTCAATTGACTTATCAAACTTTTTAATAACATATCCACCTAAAGGCCCCATTATCATAGCTCCTATGAACATTGGGATATCAGCTCCAACAATAACTCCAATTGTTGCTATTGAACCGATTACTCCTCCACGTACATCACCAACTACTCTTCCACCTGTATATCCAACTAATATTGGTAAAAGGTATTTTAGCATTGGATCAACAATTCCTGCTAAATCTTCATTTGGAAACCATCCACTAGCTATAAAAAATGCTGTGATAAATCCCCATGCTATGAACGCCCCTATATTTGGCATTACCATTCCACTAAGGAATTTTCCAAACTTTTGAACTTTTTCCTTCATATTTATTAAACCTCCATTTTAATTTAGCTTTTGCATTAACTGCTTACAAGTATATTTTATATTTGATATACGTTTACATCAATGAATTGATAAGCTATAATTGTCTTTAACATTAGTGACAAATTATTTTTTTAACAATGTAATAATATTTTTTCTGTCACTAATAAAAAAAGACCAACTTACTATTTTATTTAAAATAATAAGTTAGTCTTTTTAAATTATTTAATTATTAACTTTACTTTCTTTTTGTAAAAATAAGTCAGTTTCTTTTCAACTTCTTTTTTTATATCATCTATATCTTTTACTTTTACAGCTTGTGTAAAATCACTATTTTCTATTACTTCACCACTTATCTCACTTATGATATCCAACTCAATTTTTTCTGCATTTAATGGTATTAAAGATACCATTGCTGCCTTAATTCTTTTTTCTTCTACTTGTAATTCCTGATTCAATTGTACTACTCCAAATCTACACTCCTTAACTGATTCAGTTTTACAATGTAAAAGCATTAAATCATATCCATCTAAATAAGTAGTTTGTATTTTTTCACGTTCTAACAATCCATTTTCTATATTTATTCTTTCTTCTTCATTATTAGCAAATAACTGACTTGCAATATATATTAATTCATTAATGCTTGAAACTGAGTTTACTTTTCTTAAAATTAGATTTTCTAATAAATTAATAATCTTATCTCCAAAATTAGATATTAATTGTACCTCTTCCTTACCAAAGCTTTTTTTCTCTTCGTTTTTAGTTCTTATATTAGTTTTATTATTTATTATTTCTTTTATAAATTTTCTTACTCTTTCCTTATCATCTTCTGATAATAATGGATTTACTAATATACACTTATAATCTATATCTAGCTTAACAGTAGAAATTATACAATCTACACCTTGATTTTTTAAATCATCTATATCAATATTCATAATTGATATTCTATCTTTAATAATAATATTACTAAATTCTCTTTGTATATCACTTGCTAAAAGCCTAGATGTTCCAATGCCAGAAGGACATACTATTACAGCCACTATCTTCTCCTGCTCTATAGTCCTTTGTATTGCAGCAGCAAAGTGTAATGCTATATATGCTATTTCTGATTCTGATATTACAGGTACATTAACTATATCTTTTAATATCTCACATGCTTTCTCACATGATTTAAATATATCTGAATATTTTTCTTTAATATTATCAAGCAATGGATTTCTAATATTAAGTTTCATACTTAATCTGCTTATAGCAGGAATTAAATGATTAGATAAATCTCTATTTAATCTATCTCTATCTACTATCTTTATTTGGAAATCGTTTTCTACAACTTGAATAATATTACTTGATATTTTTCTAATATCTAAATTATTCAAATCAATATTATCCTCAATTTTATTTAAAGTTAACTTTGCACCTTTAATATGCATAGTTATATACCCAACTTCATCTTTTGTTATTTCAAGCTTTAATTCTTTTGATAAATATTGTGCAATTTTATCTGCAATTTTAAATTCAGGTATATTTTCTAGTTCTAATAATATTTCCTTATCCATAGCAATTGTTTCAAAATTTTGCAATCTTTTTATTACTAAAGCTAAATGTATTACTAAACCTATATATGAACTATCTGATAATTTAAAATTATATTTTTCTTCTACACTATTTAATACTTTTTGAATATTTTTTATTAAATCTTCTTCTA
>JAKSUK010000033.1 GCA_024409095.1 Clostridium sp. | reverse complement strand
CTATAACGGAGTTAAGGGTTATGAAAACATCAAGACTATATTCTCAATTCATAATTTATTTTTCCAAGGTACTTATTCACCAGAAGTATTGCCAGAATTATTTGGATATGATTTAGAGCCATATTACAATGGAAGCTTGAAGCTTGATCAAGGAGTAAGCTTTATCAAAGGTGGAATTAATTATTGTGATCAAGTTACAACAGTTAGTAGAAGTTATGCCGAGGAAATAAAAAGTAGTGAATATGGTGAAAGACTTGATGATTTATTAAGAAGTCGTAGCTGTTACTTAAAAGGTATAGTAAATGGTATTGATTATGAAGAATATAATCCAAGTACAGATTGCCATATTTATAGAAACTATAATAAAAAGTGTTTAGATAATAAACTTGAAAATAAGCTGATGCTACAAAGACAATTAGGTTTACCTGAAAGAGCAGATGTACCTATGATTGGATTAGTATCAAGATTAACACACCAAAAGGGTTGTGACCTTATTATTAATATAATAGATAGGTTATTACAAAAAGATATTCAATTTGTAATTTTAGGTACAGGAGATTATTTATATGAAGAAACATTTAGAAATCTTCAATATAGATATCCTGATAAAGTATCAGCTAATATAAAATTTGATGATGGATTAGCTCATAAGATATATGCTGGATCTGATATGTTTATGATGCCATCTTTATTTGAACCTTGTGGATTAGGTCAGCTTATAGCATTAAGATATGGTACAGTTCCGATTGTAAGAGAAACAGGAGGCTTAAGAGATACTGTCTTCCCATATAACCAATATAATGGTGTAGGAAATGGATTCGGATTTAGAAACTATAGTTCAAATGACTTAATGTATGTAACAGAATATGCTCTGGAACTATTTAGAAATAAAGGAGTTTGGAGACATATTGTTGAACAAGCGATGGAATCTGATAATAGTTGGGATAAGGCAGCTAGAGAATATGCCTGGTTGTATGAAGGAGTAAAAAATAGGCCTTAATTATAGCAAGCTATTAGGAGGTAGTACATGCTATCAATTGATAAAAACTCTTTTAAACGTGATTATGAAAACAAGTTTGTTCAACTACATGGAAAAGAATTAAAAGAAGGTACAAATCAACAAAAATACGAGGCTTTAGGAAGCTTGGTAAGAGATTATGTAACAAATATGTGGATTGAAACAAATAAGGAATATAAGGAAGAAGAATTAAAGCAAGTTTATTATTTTTCTATGGAGTTTCTATTAGGAAAATTATTAGAAGATTATTTATTAAATTTAGGAATACATGATATATGTAAGGAAGCATTAAAAGAGTTAAATATAGATTTAGATCAAATAGTAAATTTAGAGCAGGACCAGGGACTAGGAAATGGTGGTTTAGGTAGACTAGCAGCATGTTTCTTAGACTCAATGGCATCTTTAAATATACCAGGTAATGGATGTGGAATCAGATATAAGTATGGATTTTTTGAACAGAAAATAATTGAAGGAAAACAGGTAGAGGTATCAGATAACTGGCTTAGAGAAGGTAATGTCTGGGAAAGAAAAAAAGCAGATAAAGCAGAAATAGTTAAGTTTGGTGGAACAGTAAAAGTAGAAGAATTAGCAGGTAAGATGACGTTTACCCATGTAAATTATGAACCTGTACTAGCTGTTCCATATGATACACCTATTGTTGGATTTCAAAATGATGTAGTAAATACATTAAGATTATGGAGTGCAGAGCCAGTATCAAATGAATTTGATTATTCCTCTTTTAGTAGAGGAGAGTTCTTAAAGGCAATTTCATATAAAAATTCTGTTGAAGCAATATCATTAGTTTTATATCCTGAAGACTCTTTTTATGAAGGAAAGATGCTTAGGCTAAAGCAACAATACTTTTTTGTATGTGCAGGATTACAAAGTATAATAAGAAGATTTAAACGTATAGGCGGGGATATATATGAATTAGATGAAAAAATAGCTATTCATATTAATGATACTCATCCTACATTAGCTATACCAGAACTTATGAGATTACTAATAGATGAAGAGGGAATGGATTGGAATACAGCATGGAGGATAACTCAAAATACTATTTCTTATACTAATCATACTATTTTGGCTGAAGCATTAGAAAAATGGCCAATAGATATGTTTAAAAATTTATTACCAAGAATTTATATGATAGTAGAAGAAATAAATAGAAGGTTTACTTTAGATTTAAATAATAAGTATCCAGGACAAAATGAAAAGATATCTAGAATGTGTATTATAGGAGATGGATATGTCAGAATGGCTAATCTAGCAATAGTAGGAAGCCATAGTGTTAATGGTGTTGCCAAACTTCATACTGAAATATTGAAGAAGAGGGAAATGCAAGATTTTTATTATATGTATCCAGCTAAATTTAATAATAAGACTAATGGAATAACCCATAGAAGATGGCTTATAAAGAGTAATCCAAAATTAACAGAGTTATTAAAAAATACTATAGGTGATAGTTTTGTAAAGCATCCTACTGATTTGGAGAATTTTAAGAATCACTTAGATAACAAAGAAGTATTAGATAGCTTAAGGCAAATAAAGAAAGATAATAAAGATAGATTATCAAAATTAATTTATAAAAATAAAGGTATAATAGTGGATGCAAATTCAATTTTTGATATTCAAGTAAAGAGGATACACGCATATAAAAGACAGACAATGAATTGTCTTAGAATTATGCATCTTTATAATCAATTAGTGGATAATCCAAATTTAGATATAGTACCAAGGACATTTATTTTTGCTGGAAAAGCAGCACCTGGATATTATTTAGCAAAGAATATAATTGAGCTTATATGCAATATTTCTGAGAAAATAAATAATGATCCAAGAGTAAATGAAAAAATTAAAGTCATTATGCTAGATAATTACAGCGTATCTTTAGCAGAGAGAATAATTCCAGCAGCAGATGTAAGTGAGCAGATTTCAACTACAACAAAAGAGGCATCAGGAACATCTAATATGAAATTTATGATGAATGGTGCAATTACTATAGCTACCCTTGATGGAGCTAATATAGAAATAAAGGATGAGGTTGGGGAAGAAAATATTATAATATTTGGTTTAACTGCTGAGCAAGTACTTAATTATTATAAGAATGGTGGATATTCTGCCTGGGATATTTGCAACCATGATCCAAGAGTAAAAAGGGTAACAGATGATTTAATAAATGGTAAGTATTGTAGTGACAAAGATAGATTTAGAGTAATATATGAAAATTTATTAAGCTATAATGATGAATTCTTTGTTCTTAAAGACTTTGCAGCATATATAGATGCTCAAGATAGAATTGATAAAATATATAGAGATCAATATGAGTGGCAGAAAATGTGTGGAGTAAATATTGCTCATTCAGGAGTATTTTCATCTGATAGGACTATAAAAGAATACGCAACAGGCATATGGGGGTCTGGAGTACTATATAGGAACCTTTAGGAGGTATATTATTGAATGATATAAGAATAGTTCATAATTCTCATGATACTAATTTTAGGGATCCTTTTGGAGCGGTAAATATAGGTGAAACTATAAAATTAAAAATAGAAACAAATAAAAAATGCAATCCACATATAATTTTTATTAATTTCTTTAATAATCAAGTAGAAATGCAAATGACAGAGTGTATAAATCAAGGAAGTATAGAAAAGTATTGTTATGAGATAAAGCTTAATACAACCAATATGTTAGGGACTATTTTCTATTATTTCCGTATAGAATGTGATGGTAGAGCTTTTCTTTATGGAAATAACATAGAAAGTTTAGGGGGAATTGGTCAAATTTATGACAATTATCCAAAGTGTTATCAAATAACGGTATATAATCATTCAGAAGTTCCTAAATGGTATAAGGAAGGAATGATATATCAGATATTTGTTGATCGTTTCTTTAATGGAAATAAGTTTGGTAAAGTATTAAATCCTAAAAAGAACTCTTTTATATACGGGAATTGGACAGATACACCTATGTATATTAGGAATAGTGATGGTGGAGTTACAAGATGGGATTTTTATGGAGGAAATCTTTTAGGTGTTAGAAAAAAGCTTAAATATTTAAAAAGCCTAGGAGTAAGCATAATATATTTTAATCCTATATTTGAATCTCCAAGCTGTCATAAGTATGATACTAGTGATTATGAAAAGATAGATTCTATGTTTGGAACTAATGAAGAGTTCGAAAAGTTATGCTCTGAAGCAGAAGCATTGGGAATTAAGATAATTTTAGATGGAGTATTCAGTCATACTGGCTCTGATAGCAGGTATTTTAATATGTACAATAATTATAAAGAAATAGGAGCTTATCAGTCATTACAATCACCTTATTATAGATGGTATAGATTTTCTGATTATCCTAAGCTTTATGATTGCTGGTGGGGATTTGGTAATATGCCTAATGTAGATGAACTAAATCCTTCATATTTAAAGTATATAATATCGGGTAAGAATTCCATTGTTAAAAGGTGGATTAGAGCAGGAGCCAGTGGTTGGAGGTTAGATGTAGCAGATGAATTGCCAGACGAGTTTATTAAATTACTTAAACAGTCTATAAGAGAAGAAAAATCTGATAGTGTTTTAATAGGAGAAGTTTGGGAAGATGCATCTAACAAGATAAGTTACTCAAAGAAAAGAGAATATCTATTTGGTTATGAGCTAGATTCTATAACTAATTATCCATTAAGGCAACTTATAATAGAATATAGCAAAAAACAGATATCATCAGAATATTTTATTAAGAGATATAAATCTTTATTAGAGAATTATCCTAGAGAAAATTTCTTTTCTACTATGAATATGTTAGGAACACATGATACAGAAAGGATACTTACAATACTTGATGGAAAAATAGAGCATTTAAAAATAGCAGTACTATTGCAAATGACTCTTCCTGGAGTACCGCTTATTTATTATGGTGACGAAGCAGGTTTAAAAGGTGGTAAAGATCCTGATAATAGAAAACCTTATCCATGGGGAAAAGAAAATATAGAGGTAATTAATATATATAAAAGTATTTGTAGATTAAGAGCTAATGAAAATATATTAAAAAATGGTGATATAAGGTTTAGAAATAGTTTTGGAAATATTTTATGCTTCCAAAGATCAAATGAGGAAGGATTGATAATAGTTATTATTAATTCTTCAGACAAAGAAGAAAAATATATATTAAGTAATATAAATGGAAATGTTAAAAATTTAATAGATGATAAGGAAACCTATGAAAGTATTAATGGAACTTTGAATATTATACTAAAAGGCAATCAATGCAAAGTATTGAAAGTTGAATAAGCTTAAAAATAGCACTTTCAAATTTCTTAAAGTGCTATTTTTATTTTAACATTTCATGTAAAAATATTGAAAATGTGAAATAAAAAGTTAGAAAATTCATTTATTTATATAGATAGTTTACAAAATGATTAAATTGTTAAACGTTAAAAGTACAAATTAATAATTAATATAAAGTTGATTATTAACAAAGGGTATATCATAGAGGGGATGTGTAGAAGGGTGAGCAAAAAAGAAATTGTTGCTATGATTTTAGCAGGAGGACAAGGATCAAGATTAGGGGTTTTAACTAAGAAATTAGCTAAACCAGCAGTACCATATGGAGGAAAGTATAGAATAATAGATTTTCCATTAAGTAACTGTTCAAATTCAGGAATTTATTCAGTAGGTGTATTAACACAATATAAACCATTAGAGTTAAATGCACATATAGGTATAGGAAGTCCATGGGATTTAGATAGAAAAGATGGTGGTGTAAGAATATTACCTCCATATCAAGAAGAAAAGGGTGGAAATTGGTATAAAGGAACAGCAAATGCAATATATCAAAATATTGAATTTATAGATAGCCAAGATCCAGATTACGTTCTTATATTATCAGGAGACCATATTTATAAAATGGACTATGATAAGATGTTAGATTTCCATAAGGAGAAAAATGCAGAAGCAACTATAGCAGTTATTGAAGTTCCTATGGAAGAGGCAGGCAGATTTGGGATAATGAACACTAACGATGATTTATCAATATATGAATTTGAAGAAAAGCCTAAAAATCCTAAGAGCAACATGGCTTCAATGGGAGTTTATATCTTTAACTGGAAGCTTTTAAAACAAGCTTTAAAAGATGATGAAAAAGATAAAGAATCAAGCAATGACTTTGGGAAGAATATAATTCCTAAAATGCTTAATGAAGGTAGAAAATTATTTGCTTATTCATTTAAAGGATATTGGAAGGATGTTGGAACTATCAACAGTCTTTGGGAAGCAAATATGGACTTATTAAAGAGAGAAACTGGGTTAACATTATATGATGATGATTGGAAGATATATTCTGTAAGTCCTGTAAGACCTGCACAATATATTGGACCAACAGCTAAAGTGAGAAATTCACTTGTTGTTGAAGGATGTACTGTTCATGGAACTGTTGAAAACTCAGTATTATTTGAAGGTGTAAGCATAGGAAAGAATAGTATTATAAGAGATTCAGTTATAATGACAGGTGCAAAAATAGGGGAAAATGTAATTATAGAAAAAGCTATAATTGGAGCAGAAGCTATAGTAAGAAGAGATTGTAAGGTTGGCAATGGTGATAATATAGCTGTTATTGCATCAAAAGAAGAAGTGAAAAGTAGCACTGTCTTAGAGGCATTAGAAGCTTAATATGGTAAGGGGATGAGAATATGAAGGATTGTTTAGGAATAATTAATTTAGATGAAAATGAAGAAAAAATAATTGAATTAACATCACATAGATTATTAGGTGCTTTACCTATAGCAGGTAGATATAGAGTTATAGATTTTATTTTATCTAATATGACTAATTCAGGAATAGAGAATATAGGGATATTTACTAAGAATAAGTCAAGATCATTAGTAGATCACTTAACTAATGGTAGACCATGGGACTTAAATAGAAAAAAAGATGGATTAAGAGTATTTAATTTTGGAGATTTTAAACCTGAATATGATGATGTTCACAACTTTTTAGATAATATAGACTTTTTTGAAAAAAGTAAGAGAGAATATGTTCTTCTTTCTCCATCATATATGGTATGTAATATAGATTATAATGATTTAATGAAGCAGCATAAAGAAAGTGGAAATGATGTAACTATAGTATATAAGAATATAAAGCAAAATTTAGAAGATAAGTTTATTGACTGCCAAGTATTAAATTTAAATGATGATTCAAGAGTAATCGGTGTTGGAGAAAATATAGGATTAAATAGTTCTACTAATATTAGTATGGAAATGTATATTATGAAAACAGATCTTTTTATAGATATAGTATATAAATGTGTAAAGAGTGGAATGCATAGAAAAGTTAAAGATTATATAAATGCTAATATAGATTCATTAAATGTTGGTGGATTTGAATTTACAGGATATTTAGCATGTATAAATTCAATTAAAGATTATTTTGAAGCTAACTCTGACTTTTTAAATGAAAAAGTAAATAAAGAATTATTTTATAGTAAATCATTAATATACACTAAGCCAAAAGATGAATGTGCAACTCAATATACAGAAGGTAGCAATGTTGTTAATTCAATCATAGCTAATGGATCTTATATAGAAGGTACAGTAAAGAATTGTGTAATTGGAAGAAAAGTATACATTGGTAAGAATACTGTACTAGAAAATTGTGTAATCCTACAAAATAGCGTAATAGGTGAAAATGTATCTATGAAATATGTTATTACTGATAAAGGAACTGTTATAAGAGATGAGGAAGAGGTAAAAGGATTAGAAAGTAATCCAGTAGTAATTCCTAAAAAGAAACAATTTTAAAATAAATAAAGCTATTTATCCTAATGGATAAATAGCTTTATTTATTGTATAAAGAAAACCCCTTGCTATGCAAGGGTGTTCAGAAAAGCTTTAGCGTTCAGTATGTTAAAAAACCTCCTTTTGTTAATACTTTAAATTAGGTTCGTCGGCCGAATTCAAATAACAAAAGGAGGGACCATATAATATATGGATACTAATAGTCTAGCACATACTAAATGGAATTGTAAGTATCATTTAGTGTTTGCACCTAAATTCAGAAGAAGAGAAATATATGGAGAACAAAAAGCGGAAATAGGAAAAATTTTAAGGCAATTATGCGAATGGAAAGGCGTAAATATCATTGAAGCTAACGCGTGTCCGGACCACATACATATGTTAGTTGAGATACCACCAAAAATGAGTGTTTCCAGTTTTGTAGGGTTTTTGAAAGGAAAAAGTAGTTTGATGATTTTTGAACGATTTGCAAATTTAAAATATAAATACGGAAACAGGCATTTTTGGTGCAGGGGTTTTTATGTAGATACTGTGGGTAAGAATAAACAAGCAATACAACAGTATATCAAAGAACAACTAAATGAAGATATGATAGCAGATCAGATAAGTTTTAAAGAATACACTGACCCTTTTAAGGGTAGCAAGTAATAAATGAACGGGCGACGGACTAAAAAAGCCCCTTAAGGGGCAAGTTCAGTAACATGTCCTTATAGGACGATAGAAAAACCACCAGCTAAGCTGGTGGATATTTAGTTTATAAAAATTTAATTTGTAAATAAAATATGTATTTTTGTATTTTCTTTAGAGAGAAACTCATTATTAGTTTTAATAATATTTTTTTATTACAATAAATAAAAAAAATAACCAATAAACGACATCATTCTGAAAATATTGATAATAACAGTGAAAATGTATAGGTATATTTGCATTAATATACAGATTAATGTCGGTTAAAATATATTGAACGAAAGGGAGGAAGAATGATACAATTACTTACATAAATTACAAAATGCATACATGATGAAGTTATACATTTATAAGAGGGGGGATTACATGAGACAAGAAGCTACGAAACTAAAGGCAGAAGTTGAGGAGAACTTTGATAATATTCAAACTAATGTTAATTCTGTAAAAAATAATTTAACCAAAAAAAAGAGTTATAAATCTCAAATAACTGATTTAAACACATATTTATTCCATGAAGGTAAAAATTATACAAGTTATGCATTTATGGGTTCACATCAGACAAGTGAGAGAAGAAAAAAAGGCATTAGATTTACAACATGGGCTCCAAATGCAATAAATGTTTATGTTTCAGGAGATTTTTGTAATTTTACGATACAAGAACAATATAAAATGAAAAAAATAACAGAAAAAGGAATATGGAGTATTTTCATTGAAGGCGTAGAGCCAGGTACTAAATATAAGTATGTAATTGAAGATAGAGCAGGAAATAAAGTATTTAAAGCAGATCCATATGCAATTACTTCTGAATTAAGACCAGCTACAGCATCTATAATTCGTGGAAAAGAACAATATAAATGGAATGATAGAAGCTGGATGACTAAAAGAAAGAAATTTAAAATGTATGATGCTCCAATTAATATATATGAAGTACATTTAGGGTCTTGGAAAAGAAATGGAGAAGACTTTAAAACATATAGAGAGCTAGCAGATGAATTACCAAAATATCTTAGTGAAATGGGATATACACATGTTGAATTGATGCCTATAATGGAACATCCTTTAGATGCTTCATGGGGATATCAAACTACAGGGTATTATTCAGTAACAAGTAGATATGGAAGTGTTGATGACTTTAAATATTTAATAGATTGCTTACACAAAGAAAATATAGGAGTAATATTAGATTGGGTTCCAGGACATTTTTGTAAAGATATTCACGGATTATACAAATTTGATGGAACATCAACTTATGAATATAAAGATGAATGGAAAGCTAATAATGCAGGCTGGGGAACATATAATTTTGATTTAGGGAAACCAGAAGTAAAAAGTTTTCTTATATCAAATGCAGTATATTGGCTACAAGAATATCATATAGATGGATTGAGGGTAGATGCAGTATCAAATATTCTTTATTTAGATTATGGTAGACAAGGTGGAGAATGGATTCCTAATAAATATGGTGGAAATGGAAATTTAGAAGCTATTGAATTCTTAAAAGAGCTTAATACTGCTGTAAAGAATGAATTCCCTACAGTTATGATGATTGCTGAAGAGTCTACAGCATGGCCTAAAATATCACAACCTATCGAATATGATGGATTAGGCTTTGACTTCAAATGGAATATGGGATGGATGAATGATACATTAGAATATATGAAAGAAGATCCACTATATAGAAAGTATCATCATGGTAAAATGACTTTTTCTATGGACTATAGCTATTCAGAACATTTTATTTTATCAATATCACATGATGAAGTTGTTCATGGAAAGGGATCTTTCCTGAATAAAATGTGGGGAGATTATTGGAATAAATTTGCTCAATTAAGATTATATATAGCACATATGATAGGTCATCCAGGTAAAAAGTTAATGTTTATGGGTACTGAATTAGCAGAATTCATTGAATGGAGATTTTATGAAGGCTTAGAGTGGGATTTAGTTGATAAATATGAAGCACATAAGAAAACTAAAAACTATGTAAAGACAATTAATGAGTTTTATAAATCACATCCAGCATTATGGAAGTATGATTTTAATCCAAAAGGTTATGAGTGGATAGATTCTATGAATTCAGATGAAAGTATTTTTACATTCATGAGAAAAACTGATAACGATAAAGAAACTTTAATATTTATTTGTAATTATACACCATTAGTATACTATAGCCATCGTATAGGTGTACCTTACTTAGGTGAATATGAAGTAGTATTTGATACTGACAGTATTGATTTTGGAGGTTCTGGTTTTATTCATACACAAAGACCAGTTGTTTCAAAAGAAGAGAAAGAAGAAAAAGAAATTGCTGTTACAGAAACTGATAAGCAAATAGATGATGATTATAATTTAGAAATAGATATAAATAAGGAAGTAGAAGAAACTGTAGAAGAGTTAGATGTTAATATGAATCAAGCTTTAATAGCAGAAGAAATTCCTTATAATAATCAACCATATTCTATAAATATAAAGATTCCACCAATGGCTGCTATTGTTTTAAAAGTAAATAATATTAGTGATGGTAGTAAGGAGTGTAGGTAAATGAAGGTTTTATTTGTTGCTTCTGAATCTAGTCCTTTTATTAAAACAGGGGGATTAGGAGATGTAATGGGTGCATTACCACCAGCTTTAAAAAGACTTGGTTTAGATGTAAAAGTAGTGTTACCAAAGTATAAAAATATGAAATATGAATTTCAACAAAAGTTGCAATTCATTAAATGGTTTACTGTTGAAGTTGGTTGGAGAAACCAATATTGTGGCGTAAGTCAATGTGAATATAATGGTGTAACTTATTATTTTTTAGATAATGAATATTATTTTGGTAGAGATGGGTTATATGGATTTTATGATGATGCTGAAAGATTTGCTTTTTTTGATAGAGCAGTAATGAAGTTCTTAAAAGAAATCAATTGGCAACCAGATATTATTAATTGTAATGACTGGCAAACAGGTATGATTCCTGTACTTCATAAGTTTGAGTATATAAGAGATCCATTCTACTCAAATATAAACACTATATACTTGTTTTATAATTACTTTCATAATATAATTATT
>JAKSUK010000032.1 GCA_024409095.1 Clostridium sp. | reverse complement strand
TGAAGTGTAATAAAGGGGGATAATATGGGAAAAACTATAATATTGAATTTAAGCCATATTAATATAAGAGGAGATGTCTTAGATATAGGTGAAAGCTTTGGAGTAATATATAATATAGCAAAAGACATTGATGATGAGGTTTCAGTGGACTATATTGAAGAGGAAAATTCAGAAATTCTTAAAGAAAGAAGCTATGATAATTGCACTATCTTTTTTGCATTAAGTAATATTTGGGGAGATTATAAAAGAGAAAGTCTTATTGAGAATATAAGTAAAAGCATAAAGACTGGAGGAAGTATTTATATATGGGATATTAATAAGGAAAGAGGAAAATTATTTAACAATAAGATAAGAGTCATTCTTCCATCAGAAAAGATTAAAGAATTTCAATTTAAAAACTTAAATCCAATGAGTTCATCTATTATTGAAGAAACTAAAAAAATTCTTTTAAAACAGTTTAATATTGAAGAAGAAAAAGTATGGCAAGATATTTATTATATTAAAGCAAGAAAAAAATAATAAAAAAATTAAAATAAACAATATAGATATTAAGATTTTATACGACATAATAAGAGAATATATGAAAAAATATTTATATAAATAAATTCATAAATTCTAAAGATAAAAATCATAAATTCAACTTTTTGAAGAAAAATTATAAAAAAAAGTTGATAAAAACATGAAATTGTGTATAATAAAAACAGTAATCGATACTATATAAAGTATTAATTTTACCATAAAATATATTAATCTTTATATTATCATTGATTATATAATACGAGAAAAGGTGGTGAGATTTTGGCATTAGGCGCAATTAACGAGATAAAAAAAGCAGAATTACAAGCTGAAAATATGATAGCTGAAGCTAATAGAGAGTCTAAAGAGTTAATTTTAAAGGCACATAGTGAAGCAGAAGAACAATATAACAATATTGTAAAAGAAGCTAGAGTAAAAGCTGATAAATTAATAGACGAAGCTGTAAAAGCTGGAAATGTTGAAGCAAGGCCTATTTTAGAAAGTGGTGAGAAGGAAAAAGAAAATATAAGAAATTTATCACCTAAATTAAAAGAAAATGCTATTAATATAGTTGTTGAGAGGATAGTGAAGATTCATGGCAATAGTTAAGATGAACAAATTCACTCTAGTTACTTTTGAATCTCACAAGAAAGAGCTTCTTCGCAAGTTACAAGGATTTTCTAAGGTTGAGTTTATCAATTTACAAGATGAAGAAAAACTTGAAAAAAATGAAGTTTTAAAAGGTCTTTCTAAAGATGAAGTGGATTCAAGTAGTTCAGAGTATGAAGAGAATTTATCAAGAGCTAAATCATCTCTAGATTTTCTGAATAGCTATATGCCTAAAAAATCTTTATTACAATCAATACAAGATGATAGGCAAAGCTTGTCTGTAGAGGAATTAGAAGAATTAGTTGAAAAATCAAATTGGACTTCTATTTATGAAAAAATAAAAGAAAAAGAAGAACAATTACATGATTTTGAAAATTCGATAGTTAAGCTTCAAGGCGAAATAGAAATATTAAAACCTTGGGAAAGTTTAGACTGTTCCTTTGAAAATCTAGATGAGTTAAATAAGACAACTTATTTCATAGGTAGTATTGCAAAGCAATATGAAGAAGAATTAAGTTCAAATTTAAATGAAGCTTTTGTAGAAGTTGTTTCAAGAAACAGTAATGATACTAATGTACTTATATTAGTAGAAGAGTCTAAGGCAGATGAAACTTTAGCATTAATTAGAAATTATGGTTTCAGTGCATTTAAGACTGACTGTAAAGATGTTCCTCAAAAAACAATAATGAATTTATCTGCTAATATTGAGGACATAAAAACAAAGATATTTTTAATTAAAGAAGAAGTAGCTTCTTATGAAGAAGATATGAAAGTAATGCAATTAGTTTATGATTATTACTTTAATAAAGTATCTAGAGAAAAAGCATCAACTAACTTCTTAAAGACAAACAGCACTGTTACAATTCAAGGATGGTGTGCTTGTGAAGATAATGAAGCTTTTAATAAAATTTGTAAAGAAGTTACAGGCGAAGAATACTATATGACATTTGAAGATGTTAAGGAAGATGAAATTGAAGAGGTTCCAGTAAAGCTTAGAAATAGCAAGCTAGTATCTGCTTTTGAATCTGTTACATCAATGTATAGTACGCCTAAATATGATGAGTGGGATCCGACTCCGTTTTTAACACCATTCTACCTTGTGTTCTTTGGTATGATGGTAGCTGATGCAGGATACGGATTAACAATGATGATAATATGTGCATTAGCACTTAAATTATTAAATCTTAAAAAAGAAACAGCAGATTTCTTAAGATTTGGTTTATTTGTAAGTATACCTACAATTATATTTGGTATGATTTATGGTTCATATTTTGGTGATATTTTACCAATACCAGGACTTTTAGTTCCTACAAGAGATGTTGTTACAATATTAGCAATATCAATAGTATTTGGAGTTGTTCAAATATTTGCAGGACTTATAATCAAGTTCTCATACCTTTGTAAAATGGGTAAAGCATTCGATGCAATTGTAGATGTAGGATCTTGGATAATAGAACTTGTTTCTATAGGAGTTTTTACAGGATGCTTACTTTTAGGATGGCCAGTTATAGTTAAATATATTGCAATAGCTGGAATGGCTTTAGGTGCACTTTTAATTATCTACTCTGGTGGTAGAAATGAAAAGAGCAAGGGAGCTCAAGTAGGTCAAGGTTTATACAACCTATATAATATTACAGGATATGTAGGAGACTTAGTTTCTTATTCAAGACTTATGGCACTTGGATTATCAGGTGGATGTATAGCATCAGCGTTCAATATGCTTATTACTCAAATGAATGGATTATTAGCAATAGTATTTATACCATTATTATTTGTTTTAATACACATATTCAATTTAGGATTAAGTTTACTTGGAGCTTATGTTCATACAGCAAGATTACAATATGTAGAATACTTTGGTAAATTCTACGAAGGTGGCGGAAAAGAATTTAAGCCATTTACAGCATCAGAAAAATATATGAATTTAAAGGAAAATTAGGAGGATTTTAAAATGGAATTAGTACAAACTTGGATAGAATTTTTTATGAATAACAATGGTGGAATGATATTTGGAGCAATTGGTGTTGCTTTAGCTGTTGGTTTAGCTGGTATAGGTTCAGCTAAAGGTGTTGGTTTAGTTGGGGAAGCTGCTTCAGGATTAGTTACAGAAGAACCAGAAAAGTTTGGTAAAGCGTTAGTATTAGAATTATTACCAGGTACTCAAGGTTTATATGGTTTTGTTATAGGTTTCGTTGCTTACACTAAATTAAACCCATCAATGGATTTAGCTACTGGATTAGTATTAATAGGTGCATGTTTACCAGTTGCTATAGCAGGTTTATACTCAGGTATAGCTCAAGGTAGAGTTGCTGCTGCAGGTATTCAAATATTAGCTAAAAAGCCAGAACACAACACAAAAGGTATCATACTTTCAGCAATGGTTGAAACTTACGCATTATTAGGATTCGTTATATCATTCATGTTAGTTAACATGATATAAGATTGGAGATATAAAATATGTCAGTAAATAATATTACTTCAAAAATCTTAAGAGATGCTGAAGGAAGAAAGGAAAGTATTTTAGCTACTGCTGAAGAAGAAAAAAATAATATTCTTTCTAAAAAAGTTGCTTCTGCTAAAGAACTTGAAAAAGAAATTTTAGAAAAAGCTGAAATTGAAGCTAGATCTAAAAGAGAAAGAGCAATTTCAGGTGCTAAGCTTAAAGCTAGAAATGAGAAATTAGCTGCAAAACAAGAAGTAATTGAAGAAGTATTCTCTAAGAGTGTAGAAACATTATGTAAATTAAGTGATACAGAATTTGTTAAATTTGTAGAAGATTCTATTTTATCATTAGATATATATGGTGATGAATCACTAGTCTTAAATAAAGATGGTCAAAAAATAGTATCAAAAGAAATTATTGCAGAAATTAATGCAAAGTTAAAGTCAAAAGGACTTAAGGGTGAAATAAAAATAAGTGAAACTGTTGGATCATTTAGAGGTGGTTTCATTTTAGAAAAAGGTGGCGTAGAAGTTAATAACACTTTTGAAGCTCTTGTTAGTTCATTAAAAGATGAATTAGAATTTGAAGTTGCGCAGGTGTTATTTAATTAAGGAGGTAAGCTATGGATTTAATGCAATTTACCCAAGCTCTTTCAAGAATATGGGTATTAGAAACAAGACTCCTTGATAAGGCCAAAATTGAAAGAATGATAGAAGCTCCAGATGCAGATGATGTTATAAAAATACTTGGTGAAACTGAGTATGCAAATGTTATGGGGAATGTAAAAAGAGCAAGTGATTATGAGGAAATGTTAAGTGCTGAATTACAAAGAGTTTATAATCTAGTATATCAATTATGCCCAGTAAAAGATATTGTAAATTTATTTAGCACAAAATATATTTACCATAATGTGAAAGTGCTTTTAAAAGGTAAATTTTTAGAAAAAGATTTTTCTAATCTTTTAATTCACTTAGGAAAAGATGATGTTAATGAAATAAAGAGAAAGATTGACTCAGACAGTTTTGGTGATTTAAGAGGAAATATAGGTAAGGCTGTTATGGCAGCAGTTGAAGATTTTGAAGCAACAAAAGATCCACAAAGAATAGATATAATTGTAGATAGATATATGTTTGATGAATTAGTTCAAATAAGAAAATCTTTAAACTACAGTTTTACTGATAAAATAATAAATGCAATGATTGATTCAACAAATATAAAGACTTTACTAAGAATTAAGAAGCAAGGTAAAGGACGTGAATTTGCTCAAGAAGTTATTGTTCCAGGTGGATATGTAGATAAAGATACATTAGTATCAATAATAAATGAATCGCCAGAAAATATTATTTCTAAGTTAAGCTTCTCAGTTTACTCAGAAATAGTAAGAGAAGGATTAGAAAGTTATATATCTACAAATTCAGCAAACCTATTAGAAAAATTAAGCGATAATTATATAATGGCGCTAATGAAGGATTCAAAATTTGTTACCTTTGGACCAGAAAGAATTCTTTCTTATATATATGCAAAGGAAACAGAAATTAAATTAATTAGAATTATAATGGTTGGCAAGCTTAATAATGTTGCTGAGGAAGTAATTAGAGAAAGGCTGCGTGATAGTTATGTATAAGAAAATTGGAGTTGTTGGAGATAAGGACTCAGTTTTAGCTTTCAAAGCACTTGGCGTAGATGTTGCACCAGTAGTTGGAGCAGACGAAGCAAGAAGAGCAGTAGATAAGATGGCTATGAATGATTATGCAGTTATATTTGTTACAGAACAAGTAGCTGTAACAATAGAAGAAACTATTGAACGTTATAATAATCAATTGCTTCCTGCTGTAATATTAATTCCAAGTAATCAAGGAACTTTAAATATAGGTTCTAAGAGAATTAGTAATAGTGTGGAAAAAGCTGTAGGTATGAATATTTTATAGGAAGGCAGGTTAGAGAATTGAAGACCGGAAGAATTATTAAAGTTTCTGGACCTTTAGTTGTGGCTGAAGGAATGGAAGAAGCTAATATATATGACGTAGTTAAGGTTGGAGAAAAGAAGCTTATCGGTGAAATCATTGAAATGAGAGGAGATAAAGCATCTATCCAAGTTTACGAAGAAACAACAGGTATCGGAACAGGGGATCCAGTTATAACAACAGGAGAACCATTAAGCTTAGAGCTTGGACCTGGATTAATAGAATCAATGTTTGATGGAATACAAAGACCATTAGATGCTTTTGAAAAAGCAGCTAAGTCTCCTTTCTTAGTTAGAGGTATAGCTGTTAATGCATTAAATAGAGAAAAGATTTGGACATTTGTTCCTACTGTACAAGAAGGCGATGAAGTAGAAGCTGGTGATGTAATAGGTACAGTTCAAGAAACAGCTGTAGTATTACACAAAATAATGGTACCTTACGGAGTAAGTGGTAAAGTTAAATCAATAAAAGGTGGAGACTTTACAGTTGATAGTACTGTATGTGTTGTTGAAACAGCTAAAGGTGATAGAGAATTATCATTAATGCAAAAATGGCCTGCAAGAAAAGGTAGACCTTTTGCAACAAAATTAAAACCAGATGCTCCAATGACTACAGGACAAAGAGTTATAGATACATTCTTCCCTGTAACTAAAGGAGGAGCAGCGGCAGTACCAGGTCCTTTCGGAGCTGGTAAGACAGTAACTCAGCATCAAATTGCTAAATGGGGAGATGCTGAAATAGTTGTTTACGTTGGATGTGGAGAACGTGGAAACGAAATGACAGACGTTCTTAATGAATTCCCAGAACTAATCGACCCTAAAACTGGTCAAAGTTTGATGAAGAGAACAGTTCTTATAGCAAATACATCTAATATGCCAGTTGCTGCCAGAGAAGCATCTATTTACACTGGTATAACAATTGCTGAATACTTTAGAGATATGGGTTACTCAGTATCAATCATGGCTGACTCAACTTCAAGATGGGCAGAGGCTCTTAGAGAAATGTCTGGTAGACTTGAAGAAATGCCAGGTGATGAAGGATATCCAGCATACTTAGGTTCAAGACTTGCTGAATACTATGAAAGAGCTGGTAGAGTTATTTGTTTAGGTAAAGATGGTAGAGAAGGAGCTGTTACAGCTATCGGTGCCGTTTCTCCTCCAGGTGGAGATATATCTGAGCCAGTTACTCAATCAACATTAAGAATAGTTAAAGTATTCTGGGGATTAGATGCTCAACTTGCATATAAGAGACACTTCCCAGCAATAAACTGGTTATCTTCTTATTCATTATATGCAGATACAGTTGATACTTACTTCAATAGAGAAGTTGCACCAGACTGGTCAGAATTAAGAATGGAAGCTATGGCTTTATTACAAGAAGAAGCAAGCTTAGAAGAAATAGTAAGATTAATTGGTATTGATGCTTTATCATCTCAAGATAGATTAAAGCTAGAAGTTGCTAAATCTATTAGAGAAGATTACTTACAACAAAACAGTTTCCATGAAGTAGATACTTATACTTCACTTGAAAAGCAATATAGAATGCTTAAGTTAGTAATTCTTTTCAAGAAAGAAGCAGAAAGAGCTCTTGAAGCAGGTGTATATTTAAATGACATATTAAACTTATCAGTTAGAGATAAAGTTGCTAGAGCAAAATATATAACAGAAAAAGATATAAAGAGAACAGATGAAATCGCTGCAGAAGTTAAGGCTTCTATGGATGAATTAATAAGCAAAGGAGGAGTTCTGAATGCTTAAGGAATATAGAACTGTAACGGAAGTTGTAGGTCCTTTAATGGTTGTTGAAGGAGTTAGTGGTGTAAAATATGATGAGCTAGTTGAAGTTGAGATTCAAACTGGTGAAAAAAGAAGAGGTAAGGTTCTAGAAGTTAACGGAACTAGAGCAGTAGTTCAGTTATATGAAGGATCATCAGGAATTAACTTAAAGGGAACAAAAGCTAAGTTCTTAGGAAGATCACTTGAACTTGGAGTTTCTGAAGACATGATAGGAAGAATATTTGATGGTATGGGTCATCCAATAGATAATGGTCCAAAGATAATACCAGAAGGATATAAAGATATAAATGGTGAAGCTATTAACCCAGTATCAAGAGACTTCCCAGCTGAATTTATTCAAACAGGAATTTCAGCTATTGATGGATTAAATACTCTAGTTAGAGGACAAAAGCTTCCTGTATTCTCTGCATCAGGTCTTCCACATGCAGAATTAGCAGCACAAATAGCAAGACAAGCGAAAGTTTTAAATTCAGATACTAACTTTGCCGTTGTATTTGCTGCTATAGGTATAACATTTGAAGAATCTCAATTCTTCGTTGATGAATTTAAAAAGACTGGTGCTATAGACAATGCAGTATTATTCATGAACTTAGCATCTGACCCAGCTATCGAAAGAATTTCTACACCAAGAATGGCATTAACAGCTGCTGAATATCTAGCATATGAAAAAGATATGCATGTTCTTGTTATTATGACAGATATAACTAACTATGCTGAAGCATTAAGAGAAGTATCTGCAGCAAGAAAAGAAGTTCCAGGTAGAAGAGGATATCCAGGATACTTATACACTGACCTTTCTACATTATATGAAAGAGCAGGAAGAATAACTGGAAGAGGTGGTTCAATCACTCAAATTCCAATACTTACAATGCCAGAAGAAGATAAAACTCACCCAATTCCTGACTTAACAGGATACATCACTGAAGGACAAATAATACTTTCTAAGGAATTATACAAGAAAGGTGTTATGCCTCCAATAGATGTTTTACCATCATTATCAAGACTTAAAGATAAAGGGATTGGTAAAGGTAAGACAAGAGAAGATCATGCTGATACAATGAACCAATTATTCTCAGCTTATGCTCAAGGTAAGCAAGCTAAAGAATTATCAGCTATCTTAGGTGAATCAGCTTTATCTGATGCAGATAAGAAATTTGCTAAGTTTGCAGAAGCATTTGAAAAAGAATATGTTTCTCAAGGATTCAATACAAATAGAAGTATTGAAGAAACATTAAACTTAGGATGGAAGTTATTAAAGATACTTCCAAGAACAGAGCTTAAGAGAATTAGAGATGAATATCTTGAAAAGTATATGCCTAAGGGAGAGGAAGAGTAGAATATGGCAAAATTAAATGTCAATCCTACTAGAATGGAGCTGACTAAGCTTAAAAAGAGACTAGCAACATCTACAAGAAGTCATAAGCTTTTAAAAGATAAGCAAGATGAATTAATGAGACAATTTATAGGTCTTGTTAAATATAACAATCAGCTTAGAAAAGAAGTAGAAGCAGAGTTAGAAGGTTCTTTTAAAGATTTTGTTATGGCAAGCGCTGTTATGAGTACAGAATTTTTAGAGGAAGCAGTTGCTTATCCTAAAGATAGCATTTCTGTTGAAGTAGGAGTAAAAAACGTAATGAGCGTTAATGTTCCAAAAATGGAATTTCACAGACAGCTTCAAGATGATGAAGGCGGTATATTCCCATATGGTTTTGCAAATACATCTTCAGAGCTTGACGATGCAATTACGAAGCTATATTCAATATTCCCTAAATTGCTTGAGCTTGCAGAAGTGGAAAAATCAACTCAGTTAATGGCTGATGAAATAGAAAAAACTAGAAGAAGAGTTAATGCTCTTGAGTATATGACAATTCCTCAATTACAAGAAACTATTAAGTTTATAAGAATGAAACTTGATGAAAATGAAAGAGGTGCTTTAACAAGACTTATGAAGGTTAAAGCTATGATTGATGCTAAAAACTAGTTTAAAATAATGAAAGGTAGAACTTATAATAGTTCTACCTTTTTTATGTAAATAAAAGCACTAATATTTGATAAAAAGTACGAAAAATAGTATAATGCTAATAGGATATTTAAAGTAAAACTTAAATATAATACATATAAGGAGCAAATTGATGAAGTATATATTAGCTATGTTAATGTCTTTTTTATTAGTAGCAGGAATAATTCCATTTCTAATGAAATTGTCTATTAAATATAATTTTACAGATAAACCAACGAAAAGAAAAATGCATAGAGGAGAAATTCCTTTATGTGGTGGAATAGCTATGTTCATAGGATTTTTCATATTATACTTCTTTGTTTTTAGAAATCATCCTTTTGATGAAAAGTACGGAATATTTATTGGAGCTTTGATGATTTTAATAATTGGAATAATAGATGATTATAATAAAAGTATTGGAAAGGAATTTGGAATAATTCCAAGACTAATAGTACAATTATTAGCTGCTATATTAGTATATAAATGTGGTGTATCATTTGAAGGTTTTACTAATCCATTAACAGGAGTTTATATTACATTGCCATTAATAGTTCAGTTTATTTTAACAATAACTTGGATTTTTGGTGTAACTACTGTAATAAACTGGTCTGATGGAATGGACGGATTAGCAGGATCATTATCTTTTATATCAACAATAACCTTTGCAGCAACAGCAATAGTATTAAAGCAGCCACCATCATTATATTTTTCTCTTATATTAGCAGGAGCAATTTTAGGATTTCTTGTATATAATAAGTATCCAGCAAAGATATTTATGGGAGATTCAGGAGCAAATTTCTTAGGTTTTATATTAAGTATAATTGCTTTAGATGGTGCTTTTAAGCAAGCCACAATTTTAAGTTTAATGTTACCAATTTTAGCACTTGCAGTTCCTATTTTTGATAATTTATTTGTGATTTTTAAAAGATTTTCAGAGGGAAAACCTGTATATCAAGCTGATAGAAGTCAAATACATTTTAGATTGCAAGAAAAAGGATTAAACATAACTCAAATAGTAACGGTTTTGAGTGCTATAAGTTTAATTTGCAGTATAATTTCAATATTGTTATTAATGATATAATTTAATAAAATTTGTTAAAAGTGGTGGAGGGACTGGCCCTATGAAGCTATAGTAACCTACTTAGATAATATAGAGTTATAATTAAGAATGATGAATTAGATACAAGCCTAAGGGATATCCTTTGGGCTATTTTTTATTTATAAAGGTATATAATAGGGGGTAACAATGAGAATTAATAATTTATTTAATGAGAAAAAAGTAGTATTTTCCTTAGAAATTTTTCCACCCAAAGTAGTATCTTCAATAGATACAATTTATAAAATGTTAGAAGAACTTAGAGGAATAAACCCAGATTATATTAGTGTTACTTATGGAGCTGGTGGAGCAGCTACTAGTAATAGAACCTTAGAAATAGCATCTCTTATAAAAAATAAATATAATATGGAACCAATGGCTCATTTAACTTGTATTGATGCAAAAAAATATGAAATAAAGAAAATATTACAAGAGTTTAAAAATGAACATATTGAAAATATACTAGCTTTAAGAGGTGATGGTAACAAGGATACAAAATGGAGAAGTAATGATTTTAAATATGCAAGTGAGTTAATACAGTTTATTAAAAAAACTTATGATTTTAATGTAAGTGGTGCATGTTATCCTGAAGGTCATATAGATTGCGAAAATTTAGATAAAGATATAGAAAATTTGAAAAGAAAGCAGGAAGCAGGAAGTAGTCATTTTATAAGTCAGTTATTTTTAGATAATGAATTTTTTTATTCTTTTATGGATAAGACTATTTTAAAAGGAATTACAGTTCCAATTCAAGCAGGAATTATGCCAGTGATAAATAAAAAGCAGGCTGAGAGAATTACTACTTTATGTGGTTCTAAAATACCTAAGAAGTTTATCAAAATTATGGATAAATATGAATATGACTCTATAGCTTTAAGAGATGCAGGAATTGCTTATGCAGTAGAGCAAATAGTAGACATTATTTCATCTGGTGTTAAGGGTATACATTTATATTCAATGAATAATTCCTATGTAGCAAAAAGTATAAACAAAAGTATTGAATCAATAATTAAATCAGTAAATAAATAGCATATTAAATAAGGAGTGTTTTTTTGTCAAGGTATGAGATTAGAAAAGATGAGGTATTAAGGTATCTTGGGTATAAAGGACAAAATATAGAAAATGCATTAGATGAACTTATAGAAT
>JAKSUK010000031.1 GCA_024409095.1 Clostridium sp. | reverse complement strand
CTTCCACGTTAGAACGGGTTATATTCCTCAACAACTAAATGAAATATTATCAATGTTTGAAAATATAGATAAAAATATGTTTATGTTAAAAAAATTAAATACTTATTTAAATAATACACTAACAATAAATTGAATAAAAATACACTTCTTTAGGCTTAAAAGTTTTAAATTTTAGTAAAAGACAAGAGATTAATAAATATCTCTTGTTTTTTGTTATGAAAATCAAGGTAAATAGATATTGCATATTAACAAGAGCAAAATAAAATGGTATATTAATATAAGTTATATAAAGTAACAATTATACTTGTATTAAAAATTAGAAATGAGAGATGTGATTAAATGAATAAAAATAGATTTTTACCTATTTCTAAAGAAGATATGATTGAAAGAGGTTGGGAACAATGTGATTTTATCATTGTAACTGGTGATGCATATGTAGATCATCATAGCTTTGGAACGGCTATCATATCAAGAGTTTTAGAAAACGAAGGTTATAAAATAGGTATAATAGCACAACCAGATTGGCATAGCACTGAAGATTTTATGAAACTAGGTAAGCCAAGACTTGGGTTCCTTGTTAATGCAGGAAATATGGATTCAATGGTAAATCATTATACTGTAAGTAAAAGAAGAAGAGAAAAGGATCTTTATTCACCAGGTGGTGAAATGGGATTAAGACCAGATAGAGCAACTATTGTATATTGTAATAAAATTAGAGAAGCCTATGGAAAAATAAATATATGTATAGGTGGAGTAGAAGCAAGTCTTAGAAGATTTGCTCATTATGATTATTGGTCTGATAAGGTTAGAAAATCAATTCTTACAGATAGTGGCGCTGACCTTTTAATTTATGGAATGAGTGAAAAGCAAATAGTTGAAGTAGCTAGATGTATGAATGAAGGATTTGATGCTAAGTACATAAGACATGTACCGGGGACATGTTATTTAGTAGACTCAATGGATGAAGTTTACGAAGAACATATAGTTATTCCATCATATAAGGAAGTAGCTTCTGATAAAAGAGTTTATGCACAAGCTTTTAAAGTTACATATCAAGAGCAAGACCCTATAATAGGAAGAACTATTGTGCAAGATCAAGGCGATAAGATTCTTGTAGTTAATAAACCAGAAGTAATATTAAATAGAAAAGAGTTAGATGCTGTTTATGCACTACCTTATACAAAGGAATATCATCCTTCATATGAAGCAGCAGGTGGAATACCAGCTTTAGAAGAAGTTAAATTTAGTATTATGAGTTCAAGAGGATGCTTTGGTAACTGTTCATTTTGTGCTATAACGTTCCATCAAGGAAGAGCTGTTGAAAGTAGAAGTAAAGAGTCAATAGTTCAAGAAGCTAAAGAAATGACAGAAATGAAAGATTTTAAGGGATATATTCATGATGTTGGTGGTCCTACAGCTAACTTTAGAAAACCAGCATGTAAACATCAATTAACTATAGGTGCATGTAAAACTAAACAATGTTTAAGCCCAAGTCCATGTAGAAACCTAGAAGTGGATCATAAGGAATTTTTAGGAGTTCTTAGAAGTGTAAGAAGCTTGCCAAAGGTTAAAAAGGTGTTTGTACGTTCAGGTATAAGATATGATTACGTAATGGCAGATAAAGATGATACATTCTTTAAAGAATTAGTAGAGCATCATGTTAGTGGACAGTTAAAAGTAGCTCCTGAGCATGTATCTGAAGAAGTATTAAAGTATATGGGTAAACCAGCTGGTAGAACTTATGAGGATTTTAGACAAAAGTTCTTTAAAATAACAGAAAGATTAGGAAAGAAACAATATATAATTCCATACTTAATGTCAAGCCATCCAGGAAGTACATTAAAGGAAGCAATAAACCTTGCTGAATACTTAAGAGATATTAAGTATCAACCAGAACAGGTACAAGATTTCTATCCAACACCAGGAACGTTATCAACAACAATGTTCTATACAGGTCTTGATCCAATAACTATGAAACCAGTTTATGTACCTAAAACTAAAGAAGAAAAAGCTATGCAAAGAGCACTTCTTCAATTCAGTAATCCTAAAAACTATAATATAGTTTATGATGCATTAATGAAGGCTGGAAGAGAAGATTTAATTGGTAATGGTCCTAAGTGTTTAATAAGATCAAAAGAGCAAAGATATATGGATGCTCATGGTTTAGGATATAAAGGAAAGAGCCATGGAAAGAATAGCTCTGAAAGAAAGAAAGCAGCTAGTGGCCAAGGAAAGTCTAAGGATAGAAATGAAAGAGGAAGCAAAAACTCAAGAAATTCTAAAGACTCAAGAAATTCAAAGAATGGAAGAGCAAATGACTCAAGAGATATTAAATCACCTAAGAAGTCAAGAGGAAGCTTTAAAGAAAGACAGGCTGCAAAAAATAGAAGAGGTAGATAATAAGAAGGTACTAGATTTATTCTAGTGCCTTTTCTGTGATTAAATGAATGGTCCAGTACCTTTGTTAATCATCACTAATACCTCCTTATTTTTACATACTACTATAATAACAAAATATTGCAATATATGGTATAATTAACATTACCTCTACTGTAGTAAACAGACATTTATTTGAGAATTAAAAAGTTAAAAAGAGAGGAATATGGAGATGATTGTAGCTAAAAAAATTATTGTAAAAGGAATAGTGCAAGGTGTAGGTTTTAGACCTTTTATTTATAAAAATGCTGTTAAAAATAATTTAATGGGATTTGTAAATAATACAAGCAAAGGTGTTTTTATAGAAGTTGAAGGGCATGAAAATAAGATAAATTCATTTATTAATGAGATAAGGGAAAAACCTCCTGTGTTATCTAAAGTAACGGATATAAAAATAATAGATAAAGAAATAGAAGGTTTTAAGAATTTTAAGATAATTGAAAGTATTGAAGAGGAAGAAGCAATAACTTTGATTTCACCTGATATAGCTATCTGTAATGATTGTATTAAAGATATAAGTGATAAAAACAATAGAAGATATAGATATCCTTTTACTAATTGTACAAATTGTGGACCGAGGTTTTCTATTGTAGAAAAAGTTCCTTATGATAGAGGAAATACTACTATGAATATCTTTGAAATGTGCAGTGAGTGTAGGAAAGAATATACTAATCCTTTAGATAGGCGTTTTCATGCCCAACCTAATGCTTGTTTTAAATGTGGTCCTAGAGTATTTATTTGTGATGATAAAGGAAAGGAAATTATCACAAATGATCCTATAAGAGATATAGCTAAAGAAATAAAACATGGTAAGATTGTAGCTATAAAAGGAATTGGTGGATTTCATTTAGCTTGTGATGCTGAAAATAAAGAAGTAATAAATGAACTTAGAAAGAGAAAAAAAAGACCAAGAAAACCTTTAGCTGTTATGATGAAAGATATTGATACAGTAAAAAAATATTGTAATGTAAATAAATTAGAAGAAAGTATATTACTTGGAAATAAGAAGCCTATTTTACTTTTAGATAAAAAAAGAAACTCTCTTTTACCAAAGGAACTTACTAATTATAAAAATGGAAAATTAGGTGTAATGCTACCATACACACCAGTACATCATATTTTGTTTAGTGAAGATATTGATATACTAGTAATGACTAGTGCTAACATAAGTGGTGAACCTATGGTATATAAAAATGATGAAGCAATAGAAAAGCTTAAAGGCATTGTAGACTTTTATTTAATGAATAATAGAGATATTTATATGCCTATAGATGATTCTGTTTCTAGGGTTATTTTAGGTAAAGAGAGAGTTATACGTAATGCTCGTGGATACGCACCTAAATCTATAGAAACAAAAGATATGCAGTATTCTATTGCTTTAGGTTCTAATAGCAATAACACATTTACAATAGCTAATAATGAAAATATTTTCTTAAGTAATTATATTGGTGATTTAACAACTTATAATACCTGTCAACATTATATAAATGCATTAGAACATATGAAAAGAATTTATAACATTAACCCTAAAAGCTATTTTTATGACCTTCATCTAAATTTTTATCAAAATGAATTATTAAAAGAAATAAAAGCTAGAAAAATTGGGATACAGCATCATCATGCACATATAGTGGCATGTATACAGGAAAATTTTTTAGAAGGAGAAGTAATAGGGGTTGCTTTTGATGGGACAGGATATGGAACTGATGGAAAGCTATGGGGAGGAGAGTTTTTTATTTGTGATAAAGAAAAATTTAAAAGACTTGCTCATATAAATTATATATCACTTCCAGGAGGAGAAGGAGCAATAAAAGAGCCATGGAAAATGGCTATAAGCTATTTATATGATATATTTAAAGAAGATTATTTTATGTATCTACCTAAACATCTACAAGAAAAGAAGCATAAAATTATTACTGAAATAATAAAAAAAGATATTAATTCACCTAAAGCTAGTAGTATAGGAAGACTTTTTGATGCAGTTGCAGCATTGCTAGGGTTTGATGATAAAATAACTTTTCAAGGAGAAGCAGCAATATATTTAGAAAATATATCTGTAAAATATGATAATAAAAATTATGAATATAAGATTTATTGCGAACAAGGAAGTTATATAATTGATTGTAATGTATTAATTAAATCTATAGTAACTGATATAATAAATGGAGTAGACAAAGATATTATAGCAAAGAGATTTCATAATACTATTATTAAATTTACAATTGAATTATGTGAAATATTAAGAAAAGAGTATGATTTATCTTCAGTTGTATTAAGTGGTGGAGTATTTCAAAATGAGATATTACTTATAAATATATATGAAGGACTAATTAGAAAAAATTTTAATGTTTATATTCATGAACAAATTCCAGCTAATGATGAAGGAATAAGCATAGGGCAGATGATAATAGGAAATGAAATATTAAAAAAGGAGCTTGTTTTTTAGCAAGCTCTTTTCGTTGTATAAAAATTTTAATATATTTTAGGTATTAGTAATTTTTATAAAGCATAGCTTACATACATTTAGCTTATTACCATCACTATCGTTAGCTGTCCATGCAAGCTTTACTCTTTTTCTACCACAAAGAGGGCATGTACCTCTCCATTCAGGAGTAGTTGCTTTTAAATATTTTCCTCGTCTTTGTTTTGCCATAAAATTGCCTCCTAAAATACTGTTTAAATAGTAAATATGTTATTTAAAGTATATTTATGACTATTTAATAATTGAATAAGAAATATAAAAATTAAGCAAAATAAAATTATTATGATAGTAAGGAGATGATAATATGAAAAAGATTGATATTGCATTACAAAAGACAGTAGCAAAAAGAATGATTGTTGATGGTGAGCCATGGGAAAAAATAATGGACGAGACTCATTTAAGATTGAAGGATTTAAAGAGAATACAAAGAGATGAAATTAATCCTCATTTTTAGTCTATAGGAGGAATGTAAAGTGCAAAATGATAATAAGAGAACATATAGCAAGGAAAATTACTTAAGAAATGGAACTAAAACACAAAATCAATATGCAAAAAATAGCTTTAATAACAATGTTCAAGAGCCAGCTTTAAATGAAAGTGGAGAAGAAGCCAAAAGAAGAGGATTTTAGAAAATATGCTACAGCACTAAACTTAGTGCTGTAGCTTTTTTATACAAAATAAATATTAAGTAATATTTTTAGAAAGTATGTAATATGAAAAAATATGAAACATATATTTATATTGTAAAAAGTTTAGAGGGGGAGGATTGTATGAATTTAATATTTTTAGCTCCTATAGGAGCAATAGTAGCATTGTTATTTGCAGCATATTTTACTTATAGAATTTTTAAAGTAGATGAAGGCACTGATAGTATGAAGCATATTGCAGAGAGTATACGTAAAGGTGCAAATGCATATTTAAAAAGGCAGTATATTGCTGTAGGTAAATTTTTTGTGGCAATTTTTATTTTGCTTTTAATTCTTTCTTATTTTGATTATGTATCTATATTTATTCCATATGCCTTTTTAACAGGAGGATTTTTTTCTGCCCTTAGTGGATATTTAGGAATGAAAATAGCTACTAATTCTAATGCAAGAACTGCAAATGCATGCACTAAGAGTTTGAATAGCGGATTAAGGGTAGCTTTTTCTAGTGGAGCAGTAATGGGTTTAGTAGTAGTAGGACTTGCACTTTTAGACATAAGTATATGGTATTATATTTTAAATTGGTATTATAATAGTGATTCAACTGCTATTGCATCAACAATGCTTACATTTGGTATGGGTGCTTCTGCAATGGCTCTTTTTGCTAGAGTTGGTGGAGGTATATTTACTAAAGCTGCTGATGTAGGTGCAGACCTTGTAGGAAAAGTAGAAATAGGAATTCCGGAAGATGATCCAAGAAATCCAGCTGTTATAGCAGATAATGTTGGTGATAATGTTGGTGATGTTGCTGGTATGGGAGCAGATTTATTTGAGTCATATTTAGGTGCAATAGTTTCATCTTGTGCACTTGCTATTTCAGCAGGGCTTAAATCTGAAGGTGTTGCACTTCCTCTTATTATTGCAACATTAGGAATTATTGCATCAATAATTGGTACTTTCTTTGTTAAATCAAAGGAAGATGTATCTCAAAAGTCACTACTTGTAGCTTTAAGGAGGGGAACATACTTAGCTGCAATAATTATTGCAATTATAGCATATTTTTTAGTTTCATATGTTTTAGGAAGCAAATATATAGGAGTATATTTTGCTATACTTTCAGGACTTATAGCAGGAATTTTAATTGGATTTTTAACTGAATACTATACTAGTGATAATTATAAACCAACTAAATCTATTGCAGAATCATCAGAAACAGGTTCAGCTACAGTAATAATAACAGGTTTATCTGTAGGAATGAAATCAACAGCTTTTCCTGTAATAGTAGTAGGTTTATCAATACTTATAAGTTATGTAGTATCAGGAGGTCTTGATAATTATAGTTTAGGTCTTTATGGTATAGGTATTTCTTCAGTAGGAATGTTATCAACATTAGGAATAACTTTAGCAACAGATGCTTATGGACCAGTAGCAGATAATGCAGGAGGAATTGCTGAAATGGCAGGTTTAAATCCAACTGTAAGAGAAAGGAC
Organism: Clostridium sp.; assembly: GCA_024409095.1. Lineage (GTDB taxonomy): Bacteria > Bacillota > Clostridia > Clostridiales > Clostridiaceae > Clostridium. Next base: position 4,542 of record JAKSUK010000031.1, on the reverse strand, counting down.
AGATGCACTTGATTCATTAGGTAATACTACAGCAGCAACTGGGAAAGGATTTGCTATTGGTTCAGCAGCTTTAACAGCACTTGCCTTTATAGCAGCTTATAAGGATTCAGTAGAGCAAATAGTAGAAAAAAATTCTGATATAAGCTTCAAATTTGACCTCTCAATTTTAAATCCTAATGTTTTAATAGGATTACTTATAGGTACTATGGTTACTTTTGCATTTTCTTCTTTTACTATGAGTGCAGTTGGTAGAGCAGCTAGTAAAATTGTTATTGAAGTAAGAAGGCAGTTTAAAGAAATAAAAGGATTAATGGAAGGTAAAACAGATCCAGATTATGCAGCTTGTGTTGATATATGTACAAAATCAGCACTTAAGGAACTTGTAGTAATTGCAGCAATAGCACTTATTACACCAATAGCAGTTGGAATTATCCTAGGGCCTAATGGAGTTGCTGGATTACTTGGTGGAGCAACTACAAGTGGTTTTGTTTTAGCAGTTATGATGTCAAACTCAGGTGGGGCATGGGATAATGCTAAAAAATATATAGAAGCAGGTAATTGTGGAGGAAAGGGTTCAGAAAATCATAAGGCAACAGTAGTAGGAGATACGGTAGGAGATCCTTTTAAAGATACATCAGGACCAGCTTTAAATATTTTAATTAAGCTTATGTCAGTAATAGCAATTGTTTTTAGTATGGTAATACTTAAATTTTCAATTTTCTAATTTTTAATAAGTAAGGGAGTAATATTTTATGTTACTCCCTTACTTATATTTTGATAATTAATAATGAACATCTAAAAAATGAAATTTAATATTATCATTGCTCCAGCCTAAATCATAAGGAACGAGCATTCTATCAGTATTATGGCATGTAACTAATGGATAGCCTTTAGAGTCTAAGCCTGTCACAGTAGAAATATGAGTAATTCTACCTTTTTTTTCATATCCCACAAAATCTCCAGGTCTTAAATTAAAAGCTGATTTATAAACATCATCATAACTTCCTTTGGCAATATATGATGCTCTATCACTATTAACCATGTAATTTTTAAATTCTTGAGCATTTATCCATGCTTTAGTAGCAGATTTACCATAGTAATTCCAAGAAGAATTTTTTTTAAAGCTTCCACCTTCATATAATATTTGAGAAGCAAAATTAGCACAATCACCACCATCTGGGTTAAAGTTTCTATAATTTTTATTATATTTAAATAAATTTTCTTCATTATCGGATATACCACAATAAGTATGGGCATAATCTATAGCTTTTTGTGTTCTTTCATCAGGTTGATAATTAGGGGCTTTATGTGATAGTATGTAATTTTTAATTTCATCAGATTTTATTGTATTTAAATCTAATGAATCTGCTAGTGGGTCTGTATACCATTCTTTTTCAATTATAAATTTATTATCATCATTTTTTCTTAAATTTAGATAATGGCAAGTACCTAGTTTAAATCTATTTTCTATACATGGTTCATCTTCATATTTGTAGAAGAACTCTGTTGATACATAACAAATAATTCCATATAAATCTTTTTCTTTTTCACTTGCTTTACTTATCTTAACAATAGAATTAATTTTACTAAAGCTTGCACCTTGCTTTTCACACCAGTTAGAAAAGTATTTTATTTTCTTTGTTTCATTTTCATAAGCCCATTGCCCAGTTTTTTTGTCCAAATTATAAAATGATTTTAAACCTTCACTATCTTTAGATAAAATAGATGAATTTCTATTTAGAAATAAGTTATCTAGTAAAACTTTGAACTGACATTTTAAATCTTCATTAGTATCTAGGATATTAGTTTCTTCCTCTATTGCAGGAATATCATAATCAGGAATACTATAACTATAGCACGGAAATGAGTATATATTTAAAATTAAAAAAAAGAAAAATATCAATTTAATCAATAAATTAATTTTCAAAGACACCAAACCTTTCTATAATAATTAAAATATTTTAATTATAGTTTATGCAGTTAATGGATTTTTATAGGTGTTAAATTAATCTTATAAATATTGTGGAATATGTAGTTAAGAAATCATAAAATAATTAAAGGTTAATTATAAAGGAGTAAGATTATGTCAAAGAAAGATTTGAGTAGATTATATGATGATGCCTTTACTATACCTTTTGATAATAAAGATAAAATAGTTTTCATGTCAGATGTACATCGTGGTGATGGGACATATTATGATGCTTTATTAAATAATAGAAATATATATTTAACAGCTCTTAGATATTATCTTAGAAATAATTTTATTTATGTAGAAGTAGGAGATGGAGATGAACTATGGAAAAATAAAGATTTTACTGAAATAGCATATGCATATGAAGCTGTATTTCGAGTATTTAATAAATATAGTAAAAAAAATAAAATTTTTATTATATATGGCAATCATGATATAATAAAGAGCAAAAAAAATTTTAAGCTAAAGCAAGAAAAATGCATAAATAAAATTGATTCAAAGTATGGAAATGAATTTATACAATTTATAAATAATAATATATTTTATGAAGGAATTAATTTTTTATATACGCCAATAAATGAAAAATTTCTTGTAACTCATGGACACCAAATAGATTTGACTAATTCTACATTTAAAGATATAAGTAAAATATTAGTTAGGTACATTTGGAAGTTTATGTATGGAGTAGCAGGTTTTCGTGATCCTACAAATTCAGCAAAAAGTAAGAATAAAAGAACGCTTATTGATAATAAATTACAGCAATGGGTTAAAGAAAATGGTAAAATGCTTATATGTGGGCATACTCACAATAGTTATTTTCCAGATATTCAAGAACCTCCATATTTTAATGATGGATGTTGTGTACTTCCAGATGCAGCAACTGCAATTGAAATTTTAGGGGGAAAAATATCTTTGGTTAAGTGGAGCGTACAGGCTCAGGAAACAGGGATACTATGGGTTAAAAAAGCAGTTATTGGAGGACCTGTAGATATAGAAATGTATTTATTATGGGCAAGGGATGAGAGAGATAGATTAAGTAGAAAAGAAGAAGAGGATAAATAATTAAAATATAAACAAATTTATGTAAGGAGCAGAATCATAAGATGAATTTAAGTGGTAAAGTTATATTGGTTACAGGTGCATCAAGAGGGATTGGTAGAGCTATTGCTATAGAACTTGCATCAAAAGGAGCATCTATAGCAATAAATTACTCTAAAGATGATGAAGGAGCAAAAGCTACATTGGATAAGGTTATTGAAAATGGTGGATATGGTAAGATTTTTAAAAAGGATATTTCTAATTATAATAATTGTAAAGAACTTATGGATGAGGTTATAGCAACTTTTGGTAAGCTAGATGTATTAGTAAACAATGCAGGAAAATCAAACATTGGATTATTGATGGATATGCCTGTAGAAGAAATAGGAGATTTAGTAAATACAAATTTAATGGGAGCAATATATCTTTCTAAGCTAGCTATTAATAATATGATAAAAAATGGTGGTAATATAATAAATATTTCATCAATTTGGGGAGAAGCAGGTGCTTCATGTGAAGTTGTTTATTCAGCAACTAAGGGAGGACTTAATTTATTTACTAAAGCTTTAGCAAAAGAAGTGGCTTCTTTTAATATAAGGGTAAATGCAGTATCACCTGGAGTTATTAATACTGAAATGAATAATGTATTTGATGATGAGGAAAAGGAAGCCTTAAAGGCAGAAATACCTATGATGAGATTTGGAGAAGCTAATGAAGTAGCAAGAGTTGTTAGTTTTTTATGTGATGACAAATGTAAATATCTTACTGGACAAATAATAAGAATAGATGGTGGATTTATTTAAATTTTAGCAGAAATATAAGGTGAAACATTATGATAAGAGTAAAGATAGGTAAGAATAACAAAGGAACTCCTAATTTTAAATTGAATATTAAGAAGAGTGATGAAAGAGAAGAAAGATTTCTAAAGAGAGCATTAATGGAAGGTAAAGAAATAAAGGGAAGTTTCAAATATGAAATTCCACTTAGGTTTCTTATACCTATTATAAGAAATATAAAAAAAGAAAACTTAAAGATTGATAGATATAGTAAAAATATATTTTATGAATTTTCAGATAGATATGATGAAAAATATTATTATTCATTTGATATAAATGCAAAATATATGAAGAAATGGCGTGAAGAAGAGTGTCCAGATATCTTTAAGGTTGAAATAGATAGCCAAACTCTAGAGATAAAAAAAGATGTTATATTTAAAAAGATTGATAGAAATATAAAAGATGCTTAAATTTCTAAGCATCTTTTATGTTAGTTAAAAGCATCATTAGCTTTTGCTAAAGTAAATTTAAACAATACTCCATTTAAGCTGTTAGTCATTGAATATGTACTATTATGAAGTTCTAAAATCTTTTGAACAATTGAAAGACCAAGTCCAAAGCTGTTAGTAGACCTATCGCCAGACTTATCAAGTTTATAAAACTTAATAAATATATTATCAAGTTCTTCTTGAGGAATGTGTGTACCTGTGTTTTCAATAGATATTTCAAAGTTATCACTATTTTCAATTACACTTA
>JAKSUK010000030.1 GCA_024409095.1 Clostridium sp. | reverse complement strand
CATAAAAACTATCTACATTGCCGGCAGGAGGCAATAATTCTGTCTTATTAAAAACTCTAGATTTTTCTAAATACTCAATACACTCATATTTATCTAAAGCATCTAAAAATATTGTATTTTCATCTTTGCCAAATGCCTTTGTTGTATATGTTGAAGGTATTACTACACATTTTAAAAAACTTATTAGTTTTTCTACATTTGCAAATGAATACCAATTAGAATAATAATCATAACTATATTTATTTACTATACAAAACTTTATAACGTATGCATTAGGTTTAAGTGAGACACCCTCTTGATTAGCCAAGAAGTTTTGCCAATAGTAAATTAAATTATACTTTTTCACCAAATGCCTCCTATACATTATTATTTTATAAAATAATATTTATTTTATCCTACTTTTATATTTTTATTCTTATTTTGGTGCTTTATGAAATAAATTTATCTTTTTATCATAACATTTTTATATTCATCTATTGATTCTGATACACAATTCATAATCTTTTTCTGGTACTCTGGATTAGATAACATAGTATCCTCATTATAATTACTCATAAACCCCATTTCTAATATTATTACTGGAACTTTAGACCAATTAAATCCTGTTATATCATTTCTTTCAAACACTCCATTTACCTTAATATTTTCTCCTTTTAATTTATCCTGTAGTATTTTTCCAAATGTATAGCTATTATCATATATTTCCTTTGTCCACTCACAGTTCTTATTTGGCACAAGAATAGTAGCTCCTGTTTTACTACTATCTAGTAAGCTATCACAATGTATCCTTATTGTAATATCGGAATTATTATCATTAGCTATTTCAGCACGTTCTATATTGCTAATATTTACATCATTACTGTCCCTAGTCATTATTACATTGTAATTTTTATCATTTAGCATTTCTCTTAATAATAATGCAGCTTCCAAATTTACTTCATACTCATTTTTCTTAGTGGAAACTCCTCTTGCACCTGCTGATACCCTTGCTTTTTTATTGCTACTTCCTGGTGCCACTGGCTCACCCCTAGAATCATATTTAGCTTGATGTCCTGGGTCAATACATACTTTAAAGCTACTATTAATATTTTCATTAGAAACTTCTTTTGGTTTATATCCATATGTATTTATAAAGTTACTATTTAATATAATAAAAAGCATAATTAATATAATATTTTTTGATTTTTTCTTAGTCATTTATCTGTACCTATTTATCCTTTCACTAGTTTTATTAAAATATAAAGAAGACATAAACTATTTTTTTAGTTTATGTCTTCTTTAAATAAATTATTCAATTACTAGTTCTACTGGACAATGATCTGAACCAAGGACTTCCGTGTGAATATCTGCTGAAACTAACCTATCTTTCATATCTTCTGATGCTAGAAAATAATCAATTCTCCAACCAGCATTATTCTTTCTTGAATTAAATCTATATGACCACCAAGAATAAATGCCTGTAACATCTGGATTGAAATACCTAAATGTATCAATAAAGCCTACATTTAATAAATCAGTAAGCTTTTCTCTTTCTTCATCTGTAAATCCTGCATTTCTTCTATTAGTCTTAGGATTCTTTAAGTCTATATCATTATGTGCTACATTTAAATCACCACACACAATTACTGATTTATTTTTTGAAAGTTCTTTTAAATATTCTTTAAAATCATCTTCCCACTTCATTCTATAATCAAGCCTAGCTAATTCATTTTGTGAATTAGGCGTATAAACAGTTATAATATATTTATCTTCAAACTCTAACGTAATTACTCTACCTTCATTGTCATGCTCTTCAATTCCAAGACCATATTTTACGCTTAAAGGTTTCTTCTTTGTAAATATTGCTGTTCCTGAATATCCTTTTTTCTCTGCATAATTCCAATACTGCTCATATCCTGGGAGATTTAAATCTATTTGACCTTCCTGAAGTTTACTTTCTTGAATACAAAATACATCTGCATTAACACTATTGAAATAATCTAAAAATCCTTTTTTTACACATGCCCTTAGTCCATTAACATTCCAAGAAATTATTTTCATTCTTTCCTCCTACGCTTATACTATTAATATAGAGGGTGCTTACTACATAAAACTTTTACTCTATTTTTTAATGATGATAAGTCTTCATCTTTATTCTCAATTACATCATTTATTAAAGCTGCTACTTCTTTCATATCTTCTTCATCAAATCCTCTAGTTGTTACAGCTGCTGTTCCTATTCTTATTCCTGAAGTAATAAATGGACTTTTTGTTTCATTTGGTACAGTATTTTTATTTACTGTTATTCCAATGCCATCTAAAAGTTTCTCTGCATCTTTACCCGTTATATCTTTATTATTTAAATCAACAAGAATTAAATGATTATCACTACCATTAGATACTAGCTTAAAATTGTATTTCATTAATTCATGCGCTAATACTTTACAATTTTTCACAACTCTATCTATATAATCTTTAAATTCTGGTTGAAGTGCTTCTTTAAAACATACAGCTTTAGCAGCTATAGTATGCATTAATGGCCCACCTTGAATACCTGGAAAAATGTTTTTATCTAATTCTTTTGCATACTTTTCCTTACATAATATAAGTCCGCCTCTCGGCCCTCTTAAAGTCTTATGAGTTGTTGAAGTAACAAAATCTGCATATGGTACTGGTGATGGATGTGCTCCTGTTGCTACAAGCCCTGCTATATGTGCCATATCAACCATAAAATATGCATCTACTTCATCACAAATATCTTTTAATCTTTTAAAATCTATTGTTCTTGAATATGCACTAGCTCCTGCAACTATAAGCTTTGGTTTATATTCTAATGCTAGTCTTCTTACCTCTTCATAATCTATCATTTCAGTTTCTTTGTTAACTCCATAAGAAACAAAATTATATAATCTTCCAGAGAAATTTACAGCTGAACCATGAGTAAGGTGACCTCCATGACTTAAATTCATACCAAGTACTGTATCGCCTTCTTTAAGTATTGTAAAATATACTCCCATATTTGCTTGTGAACCTGAATGTGGCTGTACATTGGCATGTTCTGCTCCAAAAAGCTTTTTAGCTCTTTCTCTTGCTATTTCTTCAACTTCATCAACTACTTGACAGCCCCCATAATAACGTTTAGCTGGATACCCTTCTGCATATTTATTTGTTAAATATGAGCCCATAGCTTCCATAACTGCCTTTGATGCAAAATTTTCTGATGCTATAAGTTCAATTCCATCTTGCTCTCTTTTTAATTCTTTTTCAACTAAATTATAAATTTCTTCATCAGCCTTTATTAAGTTTTTAAAATCCATATTTTCACCCCAACTTCCTATATTTTATTAAATTATAAATATAATATATAATATATTCAACTATTTTTTAGCTATATTACCTATTTCTTTTATATGTTATAATACATATTATTATATAAGCAATAGGAGATTAAACCATGAACGAAATTTTACAAGTTGCAACTTTTGCAGGTCAAATTATTTTGGAAAGTGGCGGAGAAACTTATCGTGTGGAGGAAACTATTTGGAGAATTTGCAAAACATTTGGAGCCGAACAAGCAGAAAGTTTTGTTACTCCTACTGGAATAATGTCATCTATATGCCATGAAGGACAGATATATTCATTAACTAAAAGAGTTGCAAGCAGAACTGTTGATTTAAATAAAATAGATAAAGTAAATGACTTATCTAGAAATATCCTAAGTAAGAATCTTACTGTTAAAGAATTTAAAGAAGAGCTTATTAAAATAAACCAAGGTGAAAGATATTCATTTATTATGACATTATTCTTTTCTGCTTTTGGTGCTGGTTCATGTGCTGCCCTTTTTGGAGGCACAATAAAAGATATGTTTTCAGCCTTTCTTATAGGATTATTAATTAGACTTATTACTATTATAGGTAATGAACTGAGAATAAACTTTTTCTTTATAAATGTAATTTCAGGTGCTCTAACATCAGTATCAGCAATAATTCTACAAAAGCTTGGTATAGCTAGTGGAATTGATCAAACAATCATTGGATCTATAATGCTTTTAGTACCTGGTCTTGCAATTACAAATGCTATAAGAGATACTATAGCCGGTGACTTAGTTTCTGGACTTACACGAGCTGCTGAAGCATTTTTCATTGCTATTTCTATTGCAGTAGGTACTGGTGCAGGCTTAAGTATTTGGATAACATTTATAGGAGGTATTTAATATGTTGTTACATATGACTTTTGTTTCATTTATAGCAACCTTTGGTTTTGCTATACTTTTTAATATAAAAGGAAATAAGCTTATTTTTGCAGCTTTAGGAGGAGGATTAAGCTGGTTTTTCTATTCATTGCCACTATCACTAGGTGTAAGTGAAGTTTACTCATTATTTATTTCTTCTTTAATATTTAGTACATATAGTGAAATTTTAGCTAGAATATTTAAAACTCCTGTTACCTCATTTGTAATTTGTGCCTTAATTCCATTAGTTCCTGGAAGTGGAATGTACTATACTATGCTTGCAACAATTAATGGAGAATTACAAAAAGCCGTTCAATTAGGAATAAATACATTAGCACAAGCTGGAGTACTTGCTTTAGGTGTAATTTTTATATCTACAATTACTTCACTTATATTTAGAGCTAAAAGAAATCATGATGCCAAGCGCTTTAGCCAACAATAACTTTATAATAAAATAATGATGAATTATATAAATATAGTTCATCATTATTTTATAAATGTATTTATGGTTTTAATAAGTTTTTTTATTCTTACTTCTTCAATGCTATCTTTTTCAACTCCCATACAGTTATTTGCATAATGCTCTATCATAATACTTCCAACTTTATTAATAGCAGACCTAACAGCTGAAATTTGAATAAGTATATCATCACAACAAACATCTTTTTCTACCATTCCCTGTATTCCTTTAACTTGCCCCTCAATTCTTTTAAGTCTATTAGAAATATCTTTTCTATATTTATCATTATCCATACTCATTTTCCTTCCTTCACTTAACTATATAAATTATATTGTATCACTTTTTACCATATTTACAAAATATCTAGTCTTAATAAATATAGCCCTAGATTTGCTAGAGCTATACTTAAAAGATATAATTATTTTCCTTTTGTTAATTTTTTATATATTTTTGCATTTGTAATTAAATCTTTAAAATCTTCTGCCATTTCAACTATTACATTGCTTTTTTTCATGCCCTTCTTCATAATTTTTTTCATTATATTCCCTCCTAAGTTTTAGAATAGAAAAGCCTATTAATATTTTCTTCAAATATATATTTTTTATGCTGAAAAAAGAAGCTATGCACATAAGACTATAGCTTCTTTAAAAATTATTCTTCTTCTTTTTTAGCGATTACTAATCCTAAGTCTTCAATTTGCTTTTCATCAACCACGTTTGGTGCTTCACTTAAGTAACAGAAAGCATTTTGATTTTTAGGGAAAGCAATAACATCTTTAATATTTTCAGTCCCAGCTAAGAACATTATCATTCTATCTAAACCAAATGCTAATCCTCCATGTGGTGGTGCTCCAAATTTAAGTGCTTGTAATAAGAATCCAAATGATTCCCAAGCTCTTTCTTCAGTAAATCCTAAAGCTTTAAGCATTCTTTCTTGAATAGCTGAATCATGAATTCTAATAGATCCTCCACCTAATTCTTCACCATTTAATACTAAGTCATAAGCTTTAGCTCTTACTCTAGCTGGATCAGATTCAACAAATTCTAAATCTTCATCCATTGGTGATGTAAATGGATGGTGACAAGCTTTGAATCTTTCTTCTTCTTCACTATATTCAAAGAATGGGAATTCAGTAACCCAAGTAAAGTTAAATTCATTTTTGTCTTTTATTAAATCAAATTGTTTAGAAAGCTCTAATCTTAACGCACCTAAACTTTGTAATACAACTGAATCTTTATCTGCAACAATAAATATTGCATCCCCAGTTTCAGCACCCATAGCCTTAACTATGTTTTCTGTTACATCATCTGTTAAGAATTTAGCTAAAGAAGATTTAACTCCATCTTCTTTTAATTGAATCCATGCAAGACCTTTTGCTCTATAAGTCTTAACAAATTCTCCTAATTTATCAATTGGCTTTCTTCCAAGAGATGCTCCACCTTTTAAGCATAATGCTCTAACTGAACCACCATCTTCTATTGCAGATTTAAATACTACAAAGTCCATATCTTTAACAGCTTCAGTAATATTTGTTATCTCCATACCAAATCTTAAATCTGGTTTGTCACTACCATATTTCTCCATAGCATCTTTAAATGTCATTCTCTTTATTGGTAATTGTACATCTACTCCTGCTACTTCTTTAAATACTCTAGCAATTAATCCTTCATTTAACTTCATTACATCATCTTGCTCTACGAAGCTTAATTCCATATCTACTTGAGTAAATTCTGGTTGTCTGTTAGCTCTTAAATCTTCATCTCTGAAACATTTAGCTATTTGATAATATCTATCGAAACCAGACATCATTAATAATTGCTTATATAATTGTGGTGATTGTGGAAGTGCATAGAACTTTCCTTGATAATTTCTTGATGGTACTAAGTAATCTCTTGCACCTTCTGGTGTTGATTTTCCTAAAACTGGAGTTTCAACATCTAAGAAATTATTTTCTTCTAAGTAATCTCTTATTACCTTAGTAGTTTTACTTCTTATTGCAAATATTTTATGCATATCAGGTCTTCTAAGATCTAAATATCTATATTTTAATCTTATGTTTTCTGCTGCATCTAAATCTTCTTTTATATATATAGGTGGAGTATCTGATTCTGAAAGAATTTTTATTTCTTCACATAATAACTCAACCATTCCTGTTGGCATATTTTCATTAGGAGATTGTCTTTTAACTACTTCTCCTGTAACAGCTATACAATATTCTGGTCTAACACTTTTAGCTTTTTCGAAGCTTTCTACATTTATTTCTTCACCAAAAACAATTTGCATTATTCCTGTTCTATCTCTAAGGTCTATAAATTCAAGACCTCCTAGTTTTCTATTTCTTTGAACCCATCCCATAAGAGTAATTTTACTTCCTATGTTTGCTTCTCTAGGTTCACCACACATCATAGTTCTTTTTAATCCACCTAGTGCCTCACCCATTATAATTTCCTCCTAACTATTTAGTATTGCTACTATTTCTTCTATATTGTTTAAATTCACTTCAAACTGCTCACCATCACTCATTCTCTTAAGCTTTGCATTTCCAGTTTGAAGCTCCTCATCACCTAAAACTACTGTAAACTTAGCTCCAATCTTATTAGCATACTTCATTTCTGCCTTTAAACTTCTTCCCATATGATTTATTTCAGTTTTTATACCACTAGCTCTTAAAGCATTTGCTAGCTTAAATGATGCAAATTTTCCATCTTCTCCTCTAGCTCCTATGTATAAATCATATAATGCTTCATTTGGAATTTCAATACCTTCATTTTGAAGTGTAAGTAGAAGTCTTTCTATTCCAAGACCAAAGCCTACTGCTGGCATTTCTGGACCACCAAGTTGCTCTATAAGCCTATCGTATCTTCCTCCACCACAAACAGTAAAATCATCATTTAGTATTTCAAAAATAGTCTTTGTATAATAATCTAACCCTCTAACTATTCCTGGATCTACTGTATAAGGTATATTTAATGCATCTAAATACTTCTTAACTTCAGTAAAGTGAGTATCACATTCTTCACACATATAATCTAATATTATTGGCGCACTCTTTGTGATTTCACCACAATTTTTATTTTTACAGTCAAGAATTCTCATTGGATTTTTCTCAAATCTACTTTGACATAATCCACATAAATCATCATAGTTTTCTTCTAAGAATTTCTTTAATGCTTCATTGTACTTAGGTCTACAGTTAGGGCATCCTAAATTATTGATATTTAAGCTTAAGCTTTTTAAACCAAGGCTTCTTAAAAATTCCATAGCAAAAGCAATTACTTCTGCATCCATTGATGGTTCTTTAGAACCAAAAACTTCTGTTCCAAATTGATGGAACTGTCTTAGTCTTCCCTTTTGTACATTTTCATATCTGAAACATGGTATTGCATAATAAAGCTTTGTAGGCTGTGCTTCATTAAATAGTCTATTTTCAATAAATGCTCTTACTACTGGTGCAGTACCTTCTGGTTTTAATGTAATACTTCTATTTCCTTTGTCATTAAAAGTATACATTTCTTTTTGTACTATATCTGTTGTATCTCCTACACCTCTTAAAAATAAATCAGTATGCTCAAACATTGGAGTTCTGATTTCTCTCATACCATAAAATTTTGCTATTTCTCTAAACTTATTTTCTACAAAGTGCCATTTATATGCATCTTGTGGTAACATATCCTTCGTACCTTTTGGCGCTTGAACTTCCATCACACTTTCCTCCCTTTATTATTTATACAGGCTATCTAATAACTTAATTTTTCCTTCAATCATTTCATCAATTCTATTTACATATTCTCTAAGGTCTTTTGCATTTCCAAACCTTTCAATTCTATCTTCATTTAAAAATACAACTTTAGTAACAGCATCTGCTCCTAGTGCTATGATTGTCTGTTTATCTTCAATCATTTGAATATTATAAATACATTCCTTGCCCTTTTTAGCATACCCTAAATTCTCCATGTTGCCTACCATATTTTTTTGTCTATACATATAATATGGATTTAATCCTAACTCTGATGCTAAAATTCTGCTTTCTTCATACATATGAGCAAGTTCTTTTTGCTTTTTAACTTGTATACCTTTTTTTAATATGAAATTTTCATAAAGAATTGATGCTCTTTTTAATGATAGTCCATGTACAGTAAGACTATCTGGATAAAGCTTAAGTATTTCATCTTTAGTATGCTTTACTTCTTTTATACCTTCTCCTGGAAGTCCTATAATCATATCCATATTTATATCATCAAATCCCATTTCTCTAGCCATATTGAATTTTTCAATAACACTAGAAGAATCATGACCTCTTCCAATCATATTTAATGTATCATCATTCATTGTTTGAGGATTAATGCTTATTCTTGTAACATCAAACTTCTTCATTGTTAAAAGCTTTTCTCTTGTTATACTATCAGGTCTTCCACATTCCACAGTAAATTCCACAATGTTTCTATCTTTCACAAAAGCATTGTAAACTTCTAGCATTATTTCTTCAAATTCATCATTATTTACTGCTGTTGGAGTACCTCCACCAAAGTATACTGATTCAATTGCTAATCCTTTAAGAGTAACATATTCTTTTATTGCCCTAATTTCTTTCGTAAGTGCTTCTAAATATGGATTTACCATCTTTTTATTACCCATTATTGGGTTAGCTGCAAATGAACAATAGAAGCATCTTGTAGGACAAAATGCCATACCAACATAAATAGCTATTTTCTTTTCATCTGTATTAACAAAGCTTTCTTCTGCTTTGGCAACTTCAATGCATAATTCTGCTTTTTCTCTTGCTGCTAAATGTTTTTCTTTGAAAATTTCTACTATTTCTTCATTGCTTTTTCCTTCATTTAAGTACTTCAAAGCAATTTTAGATGGTCTAATTCCTACAAGTATTCCCCAAGGATATTCTTCTCCAGTAATATCCTTTAAAGATTCAAATACTAATCTTTTAATATCTTCTTTTATATTTTCGCCAATTGAACTTTCTTTATAGTATTCATTAAACGCAAATGTTATTTTATTTTCTTCAATATTAATTATATATTCTCCATCTTCAACAAATTTAAGTTCATCTAGTGCAAAATATATATTGAACATTTGATAGACATCATATCTATATTTATGGTCATTTAACGCTATTTTAATTTCCATTTCTTCTCCTTTGTTTAAAACAAATCATCTTGTAAAAAAGGATTTCTCATTGCTTCATACATTAAAGTTGAACTTGGTCCATGTCCTGGATATACATTAGTTTTCTTATCAAGTACCATTAGCTTTTTATTTATACTATTAATAAGCTCTGTATGATTCCCACCATAAAAATCACTTCTACCAACAGCTCCTTGGAATAATGTATCACCAGTAAATAGTTCATTATTAATTAAGAAGCACATTCCTCCTAGAGTATGACCTGGAGTGTGGATGCATTTAATTTTCATTCCTGCAATTTCTAATTCTTCTCCATCTTTTATAAAATCATAACACTCTGGCAATTTACCAAATACAGTATTATCATTTTTCATACAAAGGATTTCCTTTTCATTTATATAAACATCAACATTAAATCTATTTATTAAGTCAACAACTGACCCTACATGGTCTGCATGGCCATGTGTTAATAAAATTGCTTTTAAACTACATCCTAATTTTTCTATATTAGTAATAAGTCTTGTTCCTTCATCACCTGGATCAACAGCAACAGCTTCATTTGTTTCTTCATTTATTATTATATAGCAATTTTCCTGAAGCATCCCTACTGGAAAAGTCTTTATTATCATACAAAAACACCCCGCTTTTCAAATTAAAAGTTCTTTTTGCTATCTAAAAGTATAGTAACAGGGCCATCATTTTGAATATCTACTTTCATATCAGCTCCAAAAATTCCTGTTTCAACTTTTATACCACACTCTTTAAGCATTATAACAAACTTATTATATAATTTTTTTGCTTCTTCTCCACCTAAAGCAGCCATAAAATTAGGTCTTCTACCCTTTCTACAGTCACCATATAAAGTAAATTGTGAAATTACAAGTATTTCTCCGCCAATATCAATTAGAGATTTATTCATTTTAAAGTTTTCGTCTTCAAAAATTCTTAAATTAATTATCTTATCTCTTATATACTTTAAATCTTCTTCACTATCATCACAGCTTATACCAATAAGTACATTAATCCCCTTATCAATAGCGCCTGTAATTTCTCCATCTACTACTACTTTTGAACTTGTAACTCTTTGTACTACTGCCCTCATATTTTTCTTCCTTTAATTATTTACTCTATATACATCAATAATTCCCTTAAGATGTCTTATCTTTTTCATAAGATTTTTTAATAAATCTACTGAATCTATTTTAACTTTTATATTAACATGTGCTATTCTACCTTTTGTTGATTTAGCATTTAAAGCATTAAGTTGAAGCTTAAGTTCTGATATTATTCCCATTATATCTGTAAGTACTCCACTTCTATCTTCAGCTTTAACTTCGATTTCAGCAATATAAGCTCTACCATTTGAAGTTCCCCAAGAAACATCAACAACCTTATCAGCATCTTCCATTATCAAGTTTTTCAAATTACCACAGTCAGATCTATGTACTGAAACACCTCTTCCTTTAGTAATATAGCCCATTATATCATCACCTGGAACTGGATTACAGCATTTTGCAAATCTTATCATAAGATTATCAACACCCTTTACTGTAATTCCTACAGTATGATCTATATTTTTTTTCTGTGATTTGGAAATATTCTCTTCAATTATTTTGTTTGTATTTTCCTCAATAACCTTTTCATCTTTGCTTAAATTTTCCTCTTTAAGCTTCCATATGAAAGATGATGCTGAAATTGCTCCAAGACCTATTAAAGCATATAAATCATCCATTCCATTAATATTATTCTTTTTAACAAACTTCTGATATCTTTCTCCTTTTGCAATATCTACAAAATGAACACCTTGCTTCTTAAGCTCTCTTTCAAATAATTCTTTTCCCTTACTTATGTTTTCTTCCTTCTTGGCTTTCTTAAACCAAGATTTTATCTTACTTTTAGCCTGATTGCTTTTAGCAATATTAA
>JAKSUK010000003.1 GCA_024409095.1 Clostridium sp. | reverse complement strand
AATAAGAGTAATATAAGGTTAAATTTAAAATAAAAAATATATTGAAAAAAGTAATAAATCAATATAGAATTATAAATATCAACTGACGAAAAAAAAATTAAGCTTAAAAAAATATTAACAAAATTAGCAAAAAAATTAATTAAAAAGACAAAAAAAAGTCTTGATTAACATATATAAACATAGTATAATGAAGAAGTTGTGTAGCATAATGCGATGAATCAAGAGGTTGCCGGACTTCCGGGGTATTCTTGAGGAGCTAGTCAGGATCTAGAATCCGACGGCAGTAGTGTGCTATATGTTTAGGTGCGATACACCTGGAACAGTTTACAGAACAGCTACTGTTGTGCGTTAGAAGTAAAGCGTACATGAAAAGGAGGGAAACCAGAATGTCAAAACAAAAAATAAGAATCAGATTAAAGGCTTTTGATCACACTATATTAGATCAATCAGCTGAAAAAATCGTTGAAACAGCTAAATCTACAGGTGCAAAGGTTGCAGGTCCAATACCTCTACCAACTGAGAAAGACGTTGTTACAATATTAAGAGCTGTACATAAGTACAAAGACTCTAGAGAACAATTCGAAATAAGAACACACAAGAGATTAATCGATATAGTTAATCCATCACCTAAGACAGTTGATGCTTTAATGAGATTAAACTTACCAGCAGGTGTTGATATCGAAATAAAGCTTTAATTTAAATAATTAAATAAACAGTTTGAACGGTTATGATTGCTAAGCAATCCGCTAATTCGTTTGGGAGGTGTAAATACATGAAAAAAGCTATAATAGGTAAAAAAGTAGGTATGACTCAAATTTTCGATGAAAATGGAAGAGTTATTCCTGTAACTGTAGTAGAAGCTGGTCCATGTGTTGTTGTTCAAAAGAAAACTATCGAAAAAGATGGTTATGAAGCAATACAAGTAGGATTTGGCGATGTTAGAGAAAAATTAGTTAACAGCCCAAGAAAAGGTCACTTTGCTAAAGCTGGTGTTTCTTTAAGAAGAACTTTAAAGGAATTCAGATTAGAAAATGCTAACGAATATGAAGTAGGTCAAGAAATAACTGCTGATGTTTTCGTTGCTGGAGACAAAGTAGACGTATCAGGAGTTTCTAAAGGTAAGGGATTCCAAGGGGTTATCAAAAGATGGAATGCTAACAGAGGACCAATGTCACACGGTTCTAAGTTCCACAGAGCAGTAGGTTCAATGGGAGCTTCTTCTGATCCATCAAAAACTTTCAAAAACAAAAAAATGCCAGGGCACATGGGAGCTAAAAACACTACTGTATTAAACTTAGAAGTTGTTAAAGTAATAGCTGAAAAGAACTTAATACTAGTTAAGGGTGGTATCCCAGGAGCTAACAAGAGCACTGTTGTTATAAGAAACGCAGTTAAAGCTTAATTTCTTTAGAAAGGAGGAAACAGAATGCCTAAGTTAGGATTATTTAACATAGAAGCAAAGCAAGTTGGAGAAATCCAATTAAATGATAATATATTCGCTGCAGAAGTAAACGCAGACGCAATGCACCAAGTAGTTGTTGCATTATTAGCTAACAAGAGACAAGGAACTCAATCAGCTAAAACAAGAGCTGAGGTTAGAGGAGGCGGAATCAAGCCTTGGAGACAAAAAGGAACTGGTAGAGCTAGACAAGGTTCTATAAGAGCACCTCAATGGATCAAAGGTGGAGTTGTATTCGCACCAAAGCCAAGAAGCTACAGAATGTCTATCCCTAAATCAATGAGAAGAGTTGCTATGTTATCAGCATTAACAAGCAAAGTTCAAAATGATGAAATGGTAGTATTAGAAAGCTTAGTAATGGACGCTCCAAAAACTAAGACTGTAGTTGGAATGTTAAACGCATTCGAAGCTAAGAAAACATTAATCGTTACTGCTGAATCAAACGAAGCAGTATATAAATCAGCTAGAAACATTGAAGGTGTTACAGTTATGCCTGTAAACAACATCAACGTTTATGATTTATTAAAATATCCAAAAGTTATAATGACTAAGGATGCTGTATCAAAAATCGAGGAGGTGTACGCATAATGAGAATGACAAGCCACGATATAATCAGAAAGCCTGTTATAACTGAAAAGAGTATGGCAGCAATGGCTGAAAATAAGTACACTTTCATAGTTCATATGAGCGCTAACAAAGTTCAAATAAAAAGAGCTGTAGAAGAAGTTTTCGGTGTTAAAGTTGAAAAAGTTCAAACAGTTAGAACTATGGGAAAAACTAAGAGAATGGGCGTACATGTTGGAAAGAGAGCTGACCAAAAGAAAGCTATCGTAACATTAGCTAAAGACAGCAAAGCTATTGAATTCTTTGAAGGAATGCAATAATAATAAAGCGCAGTATTGGCAATTAGCCAGATAAGCTTAAAGAAGGAGGGAATTAGCATGGCAGTTAAAAAGTTTAGACCTACTACACCATCAAGAAGACAAATGACAATGGCTACATTTGATGAAATAACAACAAATTCACCAGAAAAGTCACTTCTTGTTTCTTTAAAGAAAACTGGTGGTAGAAATGCTCAAGGTAAAATAACTGTTAGACACCACGGTGGTGGAGCTAAGAGAAAATACAGAATAATAGATTTCAAGAGAAATAAGGATGGTATTCCAGCAAAAGTTGCTACTATAGAATACGATCCAAACAGAACAGCTTACATTGCGTTAGTTGTTTATGCAGATGGGGAAAAGAGATACATACTTGCTCCAGTAGGATTAAAAGTTGGAGATGTAGTTGTTTCTGGACCAGAAGCAGATATCAAACCAGGTAATGCATTACCATTAAAGAACATGCCAGTTGGTACAGTAGTTCACAACATTGAATTACAAGCTGGAAAAGGTGGTCAAATGGTAAGATCTGCAGGTACTTCAGCTCAATTAATGGCTAAAGAAGGTAACTATGCAACATTAAGATTACCATCAGGTGAAATGAGATATGTAAGAATCGAATGTAGAGCTACAATCGGTACAGTTTCTAACACTACTAACGATATCATCAACATTGGTAAAGCTGGTAGAAAAAGACACATGGGATGGAGACCTACAGTTAGAGGTTCTGTAATGAACCCTTGCGATCACCCTCATGGTGGTGGTGAAGGTAGATCACCAATCGGTAGACCAAGTCCAGTTACTCCATGGGGTAAACCAGCACTTGGATACAAGACTAGAAAGAATAAGAAATATTCTGATAGATTCATAATAAAGAGAAGAAATAGTAAGTAATTTGAAGAGAAGATAAATTCTCTTCAAGCTTACTAGCCACAAATTATGAAGGGAGGCCAATTATAATGAGTAGATCAATAAAGAAGGGACCTTTCGTTAAAGAAAGTCTTTTAAAGAAGATAGAAGAAATGAATGCTAATGGTGAAAATAAAGTTGTTAAGACTTGGTCAAGAAGTTCAACAATTTTCCCACAAATGATCGGTCATACAATCGCTGTACACGACGGTAGAAAGCACGTTCCAGTTTATATCAGTGAAGATATGGTTGGACACAAGTTAGGTGAGTTCGCTTTAACTAGAACATACAGAGGACACGATTACGACGAAAAAGCATCAAGAAAGAGAAAGTAATCTTTGAAAGGAGGAACATCAATGGAAGCTAGAGCTATAGCTAAATATGTGAGAATGTCTCCAATGAAAGTAGGAGTAGTTCTTGATTTAATAAGAGGAAAAAACGTTAACGAAGCTTTTGCGATATTACAATATACTCCAAAAGAAGCTGCAGTAGCAATAAGTAAGGTTTTAAAATCAGCAGTTGCAAACGCAGAAAATAATCATGACTTAAACGTTGAAAACCTATATGTTGCAGAAACATTTGTAGGTGCTGGTCCAACTTTAAAGAGATTCAGACCAATGGATCACGGTAAAGCGTTCAGAATCAACAAGAGAACAAGTCATATTACGGTAGTAGTTAAAGAAAGAGCATAATTAGAAGAAGGAGGGAAAACAAGTGGGTCAAAAAGTAAATCCTCACGGACTTAGAGTAGGAGTTATCAAAGGTTGGGATGCTAAATGGTACGCTGATAAGAAGACATTTGCTGACAACTTAGTTGAAGATAACAAAATAAGAGAATTCGTAAAGAAAGAACTTTTCTCAGCTGGTATTGCTAAGATTGAAATCGAAAGATCAGCTAAGAGAATTAAATTAAACATCCACACTGCTAAACCAGGTGTAGTAATCGGTAAAGGCGGAGCTGGAATAGAAGCTTTAAAAGCTAAATTAACTAAAATAGTTGCTGGAAAGAACATCTTAATAAACATTGTTGAAGTTAAGAATGCAGAAGCTAATGCACAATTAGTTGCTGAAAACATAGCTGCACAATTAGAAAAAAGAGTATCTTTCAGAAGAGCTATGAAACAAAGCATCCAAAGAGCTATGAAATTAGGAGCTAGAGGTGTTAAAACAGCTTGTTCAGGTAGATTAGGTGGAGCTGAAATGGCTAGAACTGAACAATATCATGAAGGAACAATCCCACTACAAACTTTAAGAGCTGATATCGATTATGGATTTGCAGAAGCAAATACAACATACGGTAAAATCGGTGTTAAAGTATGGGTTTATAATGGAGAAGTTCTTCCTACAAAAAAAGTTGAAAAGAAGGAAGAAGTTGAAGCATAAGAAAGGAGGAATTAGACTATGTTAATGCCTAAAAGAGTTAAGCATCGTAAGGTACAACGTGGTAGAATGAAAGGGAAAGCTACTAGAGGTAACTTCCTTGCATACGGAGATTACGGTATTCAAGCACAAACTTGTGGATGGATCACTAGCAATCAAATAGAATCTGCCAGAATTGCTATAAACAGATACATTAGAAGAGGTGGAAAACTTTGGATAAAGATTTTCCCAGATAAGCCAGTAACTGAAAAACCAGCTGAAACAAGAATGGGTTCAGGTAAAGGTTCACCAGAATATTGGGTAGCAGTAGTTAAACCAGGTAGAGTATTATTCGAATTATCTGGAGTTAATGAAGAAGTGGCAAGAGAAGCAATGAGACTTGCATCACACAAGCTTCCTGTAAAGTGTAAATTCGTTACAAGAAGAGATTTTGAGGAAATGGGTGGTGAAGAATAATGAAGGCTAGAGACCTAAAAGAGTTAAGAACAAGCAATTCTCAAGATTTAAAAGTTAAGTTAAATGACCTTAAAGCTGAATTATTCAACTTAAGATTCCAATTAGCTACTGGACAATTAGAAAATCCTATGAGAATAAGAGAAGTTAAAAAATCTATAGCCCAAATCAAAACCATCATAAGAGAAGAAGAGATCAGGGCATTTGAACAGTAAATCTGGAAGGAGGTAGCCCCTAATGGAAAGAGGACTAAGAAAGAAAAGATTAGGTAGAGTTGTTTCTGATAAAATGGATAAGACTATCGTAGTTGCTGTTGAAACTAAAGTTAGACACCCATTATACGGAAAAACTATGAACACTACTACTAAATTCAAGGCTCATGATGAAAACAATGAAGCTAAAATGAATGATAGAGTTGTAATAATGGAAACTAGACCATTATCTAAAGATAAGAGATGGAGACTTGTTGAAATAGTTGAAAGAGCTAAATAAGCTTTAAAACTGAAAGGAGGGTAATTCAATGATACAACAACAAACCTTACTAAACGTAGCTGATAACTCAGGTGCTAAAGAAATCATGTGTATCAGAGTATTAGGCGGATCAAAGAGAAAGTTCGGTAACATTGGAGATGTAATAGTAGCTAGCGTTAAAAAGGCAACACCAGGCGGAGTTGTTAAAAAAGGTGACGTAGTTAAAGCTGTTATAGTTAGATCTGTAAGAGGATTAAGAAGAGCTGACGGTTCATACATCAAATTTGATGAAAACGCAGCAGTAATAATAAAAGATGATAAGCAACCAAGAGGAACTCGTATCTTCGGACCAGTTGCTAGGGAGCTAAGAGATAGAGAATTTAACAAAATATTATCATTAGCACCTGAAGTTCTATAATAAGGAGGTGGCTCATTTGAAGTTACATGTTAGAAAGAATGACACAGTTGTAGTTATTTCAGGTAAAGATCAAGGTAAAACTGGTGAAGTTTTAAAAGTATATCCAAAGACTGGAAAAGTTCTAGTACAAGGAGTTAATATAGTTAAGAAGCACCAAAAACCTAACAGAGTAAATGCTCAAGGTGGAATAATCGAAAAAGAAGGAGCTATATACAGCTCAAAAGTTATGTTATACTGCACAAAATGCAAAAACGCTACAAGAATTAGCAACAAAATCTTAGAAGATGGTACTAAGGTTAGAGTTTGTAAGAAGTGCGGAGAAACATTCTAATTTCTGAAAGGAGGCACTATAAATGACACCAAGACTTCAAGAAAAGTATAAAAACGAAGTAGTTCAAGCAATGGTTGAAAAGTTCGGATACAAAAATATCATGGAAGTTCCAAAGCTTGAGAAAATAGTTATAAACATGGGAGTTGGAGAAGCTAAAGATAACCAAAAGATTTTAGAATCTGCGGTTAATGATTTAACTTTAATCTCAGGACAAAAACCTATCTTAACAAGAGCAAAGAAATCAGTTGCTAACTTTAAGATCAGAGAAAATATGGCATTAGGATGCAAAGTTACTTTAAGAGGAGCTAAAATGTTTGAATTTGCTGATAAGCTTATGTCAATAGCTCTTCCAAGAGTAAGAGACTTCAGAGGAGTTTCTGATAGAGCATTCGATGGAAGAGGAAACTATTCTTTAGGAATTAAAGAACAATTAATATTCCCAGAAATTGAATACGATAAGATCGATAAGGTTAGAGGGATGGATATAATCTTCGTAACAACAGCTAAGACTGACGAAGAAGCAAGAGAATTATTAAGATTCCTTGGTATGCCATTCGCTCAATAATAAGGAGGGAAAACTGTGGCACGTAAAGCTATTATTGAAAAGTGGAGCAAGACTCCTAAATATAAAACAAGAGCTTATACAAGATGCAGATTATGTGGAAGACCACATTCAGTATTAAAGAAGTTTGGTATTTGCCGTATATGCTTTAGAGAACTTGCTTACAAAGGTGAAATCCCTGGTTGCAAGAAAGCAAGCTGGTAAGAACTTAAACGACTGAAAGGAGGCAAAATAAATGGTTATGACAGATCCTATCGCAGATTTGCTAACACGTATCAGAAATGCAAATTCTGTAAGACATGAAGTAGTAGAAGTTCCTTCTTCAAATGTAAAGAAGGCTATTGCAAATATATTATTACAAGAGGGATACATTAAAGAAATCGAGGAGTATAACGATGGTGTAGTTCCAATGATGAGAATATCTCTTAAATATGGTGCAAACAAAGAAAGAGTTATAACTGGTATTAAGAGAATTTCTAAGCCAGGTCTAAGAGTTTACTGCAAGAAGGATGAAGTTCCAAGAGTTCTTAATGGATTAGGAATCGCTGTAGTTTCAACTTCTAAAGGTTTAGTTGTAGACAGAGAAGCTAGAAAAATGGGCTTAGGCGGAGAAGTTATCTGCTACGTATGGTAGTAATTAATTCAGAAATTAACTTTATATAGATTAATATAGATATACAATTAAAACAGGAGGTGCGATTATGTCAAGAGTAGGTAGATTACCAATAGCTATCCCTGCTGGTGTTACTGTAACAGTTGACGAAGCTAACGTTGTTACTGTAAAAGGACCAAAGGGTCAATTAGTTAAAGCTATGGACAAAGACATGAATATTGCAGTTGAAGACAACCAAGTAGTTGTAACTAGACCTAGTGATGTTAAAGAGCATAGAGCTCTTCACGGATTAACTAGAGCTCTTATCAATAACATGGTTACTGGAGTTGAAAAGGGATACTCAAAAACTCTAGAATTAGTTGGTGTTGGTTACAGAGCACAATTACAAGGAAAGAAACTTGTAATGAACTTAGGATTTTCACATCCAGTTGAAATAGAACCAATCGAAGGAATTACTTTCGAAACACCTGCTGCTACTAAAGTAGTTGTATCAGGTATCGATAAGGAATTAGTTGGAGCGGCTGCTGCTGATATCAGAAAATGGAGAAAACCTGAACCATACAAAGGTAAGGGAATCAAGTTTGAAGGTGAAGTAATCAGAC
Source organism: Clostridium sp. (assembly GCA_024409095.1). GTDB lineage: Bacteria > Bacillota > Clostridia > Clostridiales > Clostridiaceae > Clostridium. The sequence goes on along the minus strand of JAKSUK010000003.1, from coordinate 23,532 downwards.
GTAAAGAAGGAAAAACTGGTAAGAAATAATTAGGAAGGAGTGAACCAATATGTTTAAAAAGGCAGACAAAAAGGCTTTAAGAGCAAAACGTCACCTTAGAGTACGTAAAAAGATTTCTGGTACTCCTGAAAGACCAAGACTTTCAGTATATAGAAGTGAAAAAAATATATATGCTCAAATAATAGATGATGTTAACGCTGTAACATTAGTATCAGCTTCTACTGTAGACAAAGATCTAAAAGTAAATGCTGGTGGAAATAAAGAAGCAGCTAAAATAATCGGTGAAGCTATAGCTAAGAAAGCTTTAGATAAAGGTATTACTGAAGTTGTATTCGACAGAGGTGGATACGTATATCACGGAAGAGTTCAAACTTTAGCTGAAGCAGCTAGAGAAGCAGGCTTAAAATTCTAATAGAACGAGGAGGGAACGCAATGAGAATCGATCCTAGCACACTAGACCTTAAAGAAAAGGTTGTTTATATAAACAGAGTTACTAAGGTTGTTAAGGGTGGTAGAAACTTCAGATTCAGCGCACTAGTAGTTGTTGGTGATGAGAACGGACACGTTGGTGTTGGAACTGGTAAATCAATCGAAATCCCAGAAGCAATCAAAAAAGGTATCGAAGACGCTAAGAAAAACATGGTTAGCGTTGCTATAGTTGGAACAACAGTTCCTCACGAAATATATGGTAGATTTGGAACTGGTAAAGTTTTAATCATGCCAGCTAAAGAAGGTACAGGAGTTATCGCTGGTGGACCAGCAAGAGCTGTATTAGAATTAGCAGGATTAAAGGACGTTAGAGCTAAGTCTTTAGGTTCAAACAATCCAAGAAACATGGTAAATGCTACAATTAATGGTTTAGCAAGCTTAAGAACAGCTGAGGATATAGCTAAGTTAAGAGGCAAAACTGTTGAAGAGATATTAGGTTAGGAGGTATTACGCAATGGCAAAGATAAAGGTTACTTTAGTTAAAAGCTTAATAGGCAGAAAGAAAGACCATATCGCTACTGCAAACGCTCTTGGTCTAAAAAAGATCGGAAAGACAGTAGAGCATGAGCTTACTCCTCAAATAAAAGGTATGATCGATAAAGTAAACTACTTATTAAAAGTAGAAGAAGTATAATATAACGAGGAGGTGTTTTTAGAATGAAACTTCATGAGTTAAAACCTGCAGCAGGTAGTAAAAAAGCTCCTAAAAGAGTTGGTAGAGGTACTGGTTCAGGATTAGGAAGAAATGCTGGTAAAGGTGAAAAAGGACAAAACGCTAGATCAGGTGGTGGAGTTAGACCTGGATTCGAAGGTGGTCAAATGCCATTATACAGAAGACTTCCAAAGAGAGGATTCACAAATATCTTCGCTAAGAAGTATGTTTCAATAAATGTTGATAGATTAAACATTTTTGAAAATGGAACAGTTGTTACTCCAGAATTATTACTTGAAACAAGAGTTGTAAGTAAAGTATTAGATGGTGTTAAAATATTAGGAAACGGAACTATAGAAAAAAGCCTAACGATTCAAGGATGCAAATTCTCAAAATCAGCGGCTGAAAAGATCGAAGCAGCTGGAGGAAAAGTTGAGGTGATGTAATATGCTATCAACCCTACGTAATGCCTGGAAGGTTCCGGAATTAAGAAAAAAGTTCTTATGGACAATTTTTCTAGTTACAATTTTCAGGATTGGGATACATATTCCAGTTCCTGGGATTGACACTAGTGCATTAAGCACATTAACTGAATCCGGTGGATTATTAAGTTTTTATAACTTAATATCAGGTGGAGCTTTCACTAGAGCTAGTATACTAGCTTTAAGTGTATCGCCTTACATCAATGCTTCAATCATAATGCAATTATTAACAATTGCAATACCTTCATTAGAACAATTATCTAAAGAAGGCGAAGAAGGAAGAAAGAAAATCCAAAGCATTACTAGATATATGTCTATAGGGATTGCTTGCGTATTGGCTTTAGGTGTTTATTCAACTATAGCTAATTTAGGTGCAACTAGTGGAGTAGGAACACTTAAAAAAATAGTAATAATATTCTCACTAGTAGTTGGATCAACTTTCTGTATGTGGCTTGGTGACCAAATCACACAAAAAGGATTTGGAAACGGTGTTTCAATCTTAATATTTGTAAATATAGTATCTCAGATACCTTCGACTGTTAATTCGGTTTATACCTTAAAAACAGCAGGAGAGATATCTATAATTGAAATATTATTATTCTTAGTTGGAGTGATTGCACTTTTAGCAGTTACAATCTTATTCTCATTAGCAGAAAGAAGAATACCAATTCAATATGCTGGTAAAGCAGTTGGTTCAAAAGTAATGAAAGGTCAATCAACACATATACCACTAAGTATAATAGGATCTGCAGTTATTGCTATAATATTTGCAATGTCAGTAATGATGTTCCCAACAACAATTGCAGCCTTCTTCCCTACAAAGGGATGGGCTAGTTGGATTACTAGCAGTAAGTATAGCATTTTCAATACAACTACTTGGATGTATCCGGTTTGTTATGCAGTATTAACAATGTTCTTTACATGGTTCTATACTCAAATAACATTTAAACCAGATGAAATGGCTGAAAATCTTCATAAATCTGCAGGATTTGTTCCAGGTATCAAACCTGGAGATGCTACAGAAAAGTATTTTGAAAATGTACTTACTAAAGTATCTATAATTGGAGGATTATTTGCAGCATTTTTAGCAGTAACACCAATATTAGTTGGAAATTATATATCAGGAGTTCAGTTTGGTGGAACATCTTTATTAATACTAATAGGAGTTGGGTTAGATTTTTCTAGACAATTAGACTCTCAATTAGTGATGAGACACTACAGTGGATTCTTAAAATAGATTAATAATGGAGATGATGCCGGTGAAAGTTGTATTATTAGGGCCTCCAGGGGCTGGAAAAGGAACACAGGCAAAATCAATTAGTAATAGATACTCTATACCACATATTTCTACTGGGGATATCTTTAGAAAAAATATTTCTGAAGCAACCCCTTTAGGAATTGAAGCTAAAGGATATATGGATAAGGGACTTTTAGTTCCTGATGAAGTAACTATAAATATGGTTAAAGATAGATTAACTTGGGAAGACTGTAAAAATGGTTATCTTTTAGATGGGTTCCCAAGAACTGTTGCACAAGCAGAAGCTCTTGAAGCATTCTTAAATTCAAGAGATGAAAAAATAGATACAGCTTTATTAATAGATGTACCTATGGAATTCATACTTGAAAGAATGACTGGAAGAAGAGTTTGTGGATCATGTGGAGCTAGTTATCACGTAAAATTCAACCCAACTAAAGTTGAAGGAATATGTGATGTATGCGGAAGCGAAGTAGTTCAAAGAAAAGATGATAGAGAAGATACGGTTAGAGAAAGACTAGACGTATATGAAAGACAAACACAACCACTGATTGATTTTTATAAAGAAAAAAATCTACTTTCTACGGTAGATGGAACAAAAGCTATTAACGAAGTATTTAATGATATTTGTGAATTATTCGGGAGAGTTGATTAATGATCATTATTAAAAATGATAAAGAAATCGACCTAATGAGGAAAGCTGGTAAAGTAGTAGCAGAAACGCTTCTATTGGTTGAAAAAAACATAAAGCCAGGCATAACTACTGCCGAATTAGATAGGATAGCAGAAGAATTTATAACTAAGCATGGGGCAAAACCTTCATTTAAAGGGCTCTATGGATTTCCTGCATCACTATGCATATCTGTTAATGAGCAAGTAGTTCATGGAATACCAGGAAGGTATGTATTAAAAGAAGGAGATATTGTTAGTGTAGATTGTGGAGCTATGATTGATGGCTATCACGGAGATGCTGCAAGGACCTTCGCTGTTGGAAATATTTCAGAAGAAGCACAAAAGCTTATTGAAGTAACTAAAGAAAGTTTTTTCAAAGGTTTAAAAGTTGCAAAAGTAGGAAATAATCTAACTGATATTTCAAATGAAATACAAAAATATATTGAGGCTTCAGGGTTCTCTGTTGTAAGAGATTTCGTTGGGCATGGAATTGGAAAAAATCTTCATGAAGATCCAGAAATTCCAAACTTCGGAAGACCAGGCCGAGGTCCAAAATTAGTGACTGGTATGGCTCTAGCTATTGAACCTATGGTTAACATAGGAAGTCATAGAGTTAAAACATTAGGTGATGATTGGACAGTTATCACCAGTGATAAAAGTCTATCAGCACATTATGAAAATACAGTCATAATTTTACCAGATGGACCAGAGATACTAACACTAGTTAAATAAGTGTTGCTTAGTTATAAATTCGCATGAAACCATATGGTGTCTTGTAAATTTATGGCTAAGGTAATCATCGAGGTGAAAAGTTTGCAAAACAATGACTTAATTGGAAAACTTGTTATTTCAAATTCAGGAAGGGATAAAAATCAGATGTATGTCATAGTAGATAATATAGATGATACTTATTACCTATTGAGTAATGGAAAAACAAAGACAATTCAGATGCCGAAGAAAAAGAAGTTAAAACATTTTGATGTTTTAGAAGATGCTGAAGATCATGTTAAAACAGCTCTAGCAGCTAAAGATAAAGGCGCTGATTTAAAGATTAAGAGATTTTTAAAGCTTAAAGGCATTGTTAAGGAGGGTTGATTACCTTATGTCAAAAGATGATGTAATAGAAATGCAAGGTGTAGTTTTAGAAGCTTTACCTAATGCAATGTTTCAAGTTGAGTTAGAAAGTGGTCATAAAATACTAGCTCATATATCAGGAAAATTAAGAATGAACTTCATAAGAATTCTTCCAGGAGATAAAGTAACAATAGAGCTTTCTCCATATGACCTAACAAGAGGAAGAATTACTTGGAGAGCAAAATAAGGTGAGAATTCACCATAAATTACACAAGGAGGGTTAGCGATGAAAGTAAGACCATCAGTTAAGCCTATTTGCGAAAAGTGCAAGATTATAAGAAGAAAAGGAAAAGTAATGGTTATCTGTGAAAATCCTAAGCACAAGCAAAAACAAGGCTAATATAATTAAGTATTAGGCAAATATATTTTTACAAATATTAATATATTGACTTTTATTACAAATTTCAATATTATTATATAGGCAATATTTAAGTCAATAATTTTAGGTTCGGCTGCAATAATAATTGCAATTAGTTATTTATTAACCTAAAATTCATTATAAATTATTTAATAAATAATTGCATTCCAACTTATCAGGAGGTGTAAATCAATGGCAAGAATTTCAGGAGTTGACCTACCAAGAGAAAAAAGAGTTGAGATAGGTCTAACATATATATACGGTATAGGATTATCTACTTCTCAAAAGATATTAGCTGAAACTGGAGTAAACCCAGATACTAGAGTTAAAGATCTTACTGAAGAAGAAGTTAATGCAATCAGAAACTTCGTTAAAAATATTACAGTTGAAGGTGACTTAAGAAGAGAAGTTGCTTTAAACATAAAGAGATTAGTTGAAATCGGATGTTACAGAGGAATAAGACATAGAAAAGGTCTTCCAGTTAGAGGACAAAAGACTAAGACTAATGCTAGAACTAGAAAAGGTCCTAAGAAGACAATCGCAAACAAGAAGAAATAGTGAGGAGGGATTTCAATGGCTCAAAAAGTTAAAAAGACTAGAAGAAGAAAAGAAAGAAAAAATGTTGAACATGGTGCTGCACACATCAAGTCAACTTTCAATAACTCAATAGTTACTTTAACTGATGCAGCAGGAAATGCTTTATCATGGTCAAGTGCTGGAGCTTTAGGTTTCAGAGGATCAAGAAAGAGTACTCCATTCGCATCACAAATGGCAGCAGAAACTGCAGCTAAAGCGGCTATGGAACACGGTCTAAAGAGTATAGAAGTATACGTTAAGGGACCAGGTGCTGGAAGAGAAGCAGCTATAAGATCATTACAAGCTGCTGGATTAGAAGTAACTTTAATTAAAGATGTTACTCCAATTCCACACAACGGATGTAGACCACCAAAAAGAAGAAGAGTTTAGTTTATATATAATTCAACAGGAGGTGTAACGAATGGCAAGATATACTGGAGCTACATGTAGATTATGTAGAAGAGAAGGTCAAAAGCTATTCCTTAAGGGAGACAGATGCTTTACTGATAAATGTGCTTTCGTTAGAAGAAGCTATGCACCAGGACAACATGGAGCAGCTAAGAAAAAGATGTCTAACTACGGAGTTCAATTAAGAGAAAAGCAAAAAGCAAGAAGAATATATGGTGTTTTAGAGAAACAATTTAGAGCATACTATGAAAAAGCTGAACACATGAAAGGTATCAGCGGTGAAAACTTACTTAAATTATTAGAAATGAGATTAGATAACGTTGTTTACAGATTAGGATACGGTGCTTCAAGAAACGAAGCTAGACAATTAGTAACACACGGTCATTTCTTAGTAAATGGTAAAAAAGTTGATATCCCATCATTCAAGGTATCAGTTAACGATGTTGTATCTGTTTGTGAAAAGAGCAGAGGAACTGAAAAGTTCAAGACATTTGTTGAAAACCCAAAAACATTACCAAAATGGTTAGAAGCTAACGTTGAAAACTATGAAGGTAAAGTTGTTGCTGAACCAGCTAGAGAAGACATTGACGTACCAGTTAATGAAACTCTAATCGTTGAGTTATACAGCAAATAAAATCTAACTTTGTAAAATAAGATCTAGTCTTAAGTGCAATTTTAGAATCAGTTGCCCTCATAATTAGATTGCCATTTTAATATAAGGAGGGTTTTTAAATGTTAGAAATCGAAAAGCCAATAATAGAGTGCATTGAATCAAATGAAGATGGTACTTATGGTAAGTATGTAGTTGAACCACTTGAAAGAGGATACGGAATTACACTTGGAAATGCTATGAGAAGAATATTACTTTCATCACTTCCAGGTGTAGCAACTACATCTGTTAAAATCGATACAGTACTTCATGAATTCTCAACTGTACAAGGCGTTAAAGAAGATGTTACAGAATTAATTCTTAACATTAAATCATTAGCGTTAACAATGGAAGGTGAAGGGCCAAAGACTATTTATATAGATGCTCAAGGTCCAGGTGTAGTAACAGGAGCTGACATTAAGACAGATGGAGATGTAGAAGTTATTAATAAAGATCTACATATAGCGACTTTAGATGATAACGGAAAACTATATATGGAGTTAACAGTAAATAGAGGAAGAGGATATGTTACTCAAAATAAAAATAAGAGTGAATCATTACCACTTTCAGCTATAGCTGTTGATTCAATATATACTCCAGTAAAGAGAGTTAATTTTACAGTAGAAAATACTAGAGTTGGTCAAATTACTGACTACGATAAATTAACTTTAGAAATCTGGACTAATGGTACTATTAAAATAGATGAAGCTATAAGCTTATCTGCTAAAATTTTAATAGAACACTTCAAGTTATTCATGTCCTTAGGAGTTGCGACTAATGATGTTGAAATAATGATAGAAAAAGAAGAAGATAAAAAGGAAAAAGTACTAGAAATGACTGTTGAAGAACTAGATCTTTCAGTTAGATCATATAACTGTTTAAAGAGAGCTGGTATCAACACAGTTCAAGAGCTTGCTGGTAAATCAATGGATGACATGATGAAGGTAAGAAATCTAGGAAAGAAATCCTTAGAAGAAGTTGAAAGAAAGCTTAAAGAATTAGGTTTAAGCTTAAAATTAAGCGACGAGTAAGGAGGAAGATCCATGGCAGGTTATCGTAAGTTAGGTCTTGCTACAGACCAAAGAAGAGCTATGTTAAGAAGCTTAGTAACAAGTTTCTTAAAGCACGGAAGAATAGAAACTACTGAAACTAGAGCTAAAGAAACTAGAAGTATAGCTGAAAAAATGATCACTCTTGCAAAAAGAGGAGATCTTCACGCTAGAAGACAAGTTTTATCTTACGTTTTAGAAGAAGAAGTTGTTAAGACATTATTCGAAGAAATCGCACCAAAGTATGCTGAAAGAAATGGTGGATACACTAGAATAATGAAAAAAGGCCCTAGAAGAGGGGACGGAGCAGAAGTTGTTATACTTGAATTAGTATAATTTCTTTTAGGGGGATTAAGTGTTAAGCTTAATCCCTCCTTTTTTTGTGAATATTATGTAAAAGCTTATAATATTATAGAAAATAATGTATACTTAAATTTAATATGTTAACCTATAGAAACAATAATAGTACTATAGGTTTTTATATGATATTTAATGATTTAAAAAGGAGGAGAATGTTTGAATACAATGATTGAATGTAAAAATTTGATTTTTAAATATATGGCTGCTGAAAATCAGGAAGAAAAGATTGCTATTAATGATGTAAACCTTCAAATAAAAAAAGGAGAATTTATTGCTATTTTAGGACATAACGGTTCTGGAAAATCTACTATGGCAAAACATATGAATGCATTACTTATACCTAGTGAAGGAAAAATGCTAGTTAATGAAATGGATACTTCTGATATGAATAACTTATGGAATGTAAGGGAAACAGCAGGAATGGTTTTTCAAAATCCAGATAATCAATTAGTAGCAACTATAGTAGAAGAAGATGTAGCTTTTGGCCCAGAAAATTTAGGGGTACCATCAGAAGAAATAAGAAAAAGAGTTGATGAAGCTTTAGAGAGAGTTGGAATGTCAGATTATAAAAGACATGCACCACATCTTCTTTCAGGTGGACAAAAACAAAGAATAGCCATAGCAGGTATCTTAGCAATGAAGCCTAAATGTATAATATTTGATGAGCCAACAGCTATGCTTGATCCATCAGGTAGAAAAGAAGTTCTTGATACTATTATTGATTTAAATAGGAATTATGGAATTACAGTCATACTTATAACTCATTATATGGATGAAGCTGCTAAAGCAGATAGAATAGTTGTTATGGATAAAGGTAAACTTATTTTAGATGGAAAGCCACGTGATGTTTTTTCTAATGTAGAAAAAATCAAGAGTATAGGACTAGATGTTCCTCAAGTAACAGAATTATGTTATGAATTACAAAAATCAGGAATTAATATAGATACTAGAATATTAGATGTGAATGAGATGGTGAATGCAATATGTCAATTAAAATAGAAAATTTAACATATGTTTATATGCCAAAGACACCTTTTGAAAAAAAAGCTTTAGATAATGTAAGCTTAGAAATAGAAGATGGAGAATTTTTAGCAGTAATCGGACATACTGGTTCTGGTAAATCTACATTAATACAGCATTTAAATGGACTTTTAAAGCCAGTTAGTGGAAAGATTTATATTGATGGAATTGATATAAGTGATAAAAATGCTAAGTTAGTTGATATTAGAAAAAAAATTGGCTTAGTATTTCAGTATCCAGAATATCAACTTTTTGAAGAAACTATTGCTAAAGATATTGCTTATGGACCTAGTAATTTAGGATTAAATGAAGATGAAATATTAAGAAGAGTTAAAAAGTCCATGGAAATGGTAGGATTAAATTATGATAAATATAAAGATGTTTCACCATTTGAGCTTAGTGGAGGACAAAAAAGGAGAGTAGCTATTGCAGGAGTTATTGCAATGGAGCCAAAGGTACTGATATTAGATGAACCTACAGCAGGTTTAGACCCAGCAGGTAGAGATGATATATTAGAACAAATAAAGCTTTTACATGAAAAATATAATATGACAATAATACTTGTAAGTCATAGTATGGAAGATGTAGGAAAGTTGGCAAAGAAGATAATTGTAATGAATGATGGTCATATAGAACTTCAAGGAAAACCACAAGATGTATTTAGAGAAATAGATACTTTGGAAAGAATAGGTTTAGCTGTACCACAAGTAACGTATTTAATGAGGGAATTAAAGAAAAAAGGTTTTAATGTATCAGAAGATATATTTACTGTGGAAAAAGCTAAAAGTGAATTATTAAATATATTATTAAAAAATAAGTAATGGAAAGAGAGAGTTAGTATGATAAAAGATATTACTATAGGCCAATATATACCTGGTGAATCTTTTGTGCATAAGCTTGACCCAAGAACTAAGATATTAATATCTATTTTCTTTATTATATCGCTTTTTGTGGTAGATAAATTTGTAGCATATTCTTTTGTAGTTGCTTTTTTAGGTTTAGTTATTTGTACAGCAAGGATACCATTTAGATTTATATATAAAGGGCTTAAACCAGTATTCTTATTAATTGCCTTAACTGGTACTTTAAACTTATTTATGGTAAAGGGAGGAGAACTTTTATTCAGTTTTGGGTTTATTAAGATATATGAGTTAGGAGTTAGGACAGCTATCTTTATGGCTATAAGATTAATATTATTAATCATGGGAACTTCCATATTAACGCTAACTACATCTCCAATAGAGCTTACAGATGGAATAGAAAAACTTCTAAGACCTATAGGAAAAGAAATAGCACATGAATTAGCAATGATGATGACAATTGCTTTAAGATTTATACCAACATTAATGGATGAAACTGATAAAATAATGAAAGCTCAAAAGGCAAGAGGAGCAGATTTTGAATCAGGAAACATAATGCAAAAAGCAAAAAGTTTAATACCATTATTAATTCCTTTATTTATTAGTTCATTTAAGAGAGCTGATGAACTAGCTATGGCTATGGAAGCAAGATGCTATAGAGGGGGAATTGGTAGGACAAGAATGAAAGTATTAAAGTTTACTTCAAATGATGTAATTGCTTTTGTATTATATGCTATAGTATTTATTAGTATTATAGCAACAAGATTTTTATTATAAATCTATAACATTAGAATAAAAAGGTGATAATTTAGTGAAAAATATAAAACTGACAATAGAATATGATGGTACTAATTATTATGGATGGCAGAAACAAAACGATAAAGTAACGATACAAGGAACGCTTGAAGAGGCTGTAAGAAATCTTACTAAAGAAGAAAATGAGATTATAGGATGCTCCAGAACTGATTCTGGAGTACATGCTCAAGGTTTTGTTGCATCATTTAAGACAAATAGCACAGTACCACCAAATAAGTTTAGAGAAGCAATTAATTATAGATTACCAGATGATATTGTAGTTCTTAGCTCAGAAGAAGTATCAGAAGATTTTCATCCAAGATATTTAGCTAAAGGAAAAACTTATGAATACACTATATATAATAATTTAGTACCAACAGCATTAAATAGAGTATTTTCTTATCATTATAAATATCCACTAGATATTGAAGCAATGAAGGAAGCGTGCAAATTCTTTAAGGGAACTCACGATTTTAAAGCCTTTAGAAGCGAAGGAAGTTCAGTTAAAACAACTGTAAGGACTATATATGACTTAAATATTAAAAAAGAGTCTGATTTTATTAAGATTTCTGTTTCTGGTGATGGTTTTTTATATAATATGGTTAGAATAATAGTAGGAACTTTAATTAATGTTGGTAGAGGCAAAATTAAACCAAAGGATATTGAAAAAATTATAGCAGGAAGAGATAGAAAAGCTGCTGGAGATTGCGTTCCTGCAAAAGGTTTAAAGCTTACTGAAGTTTATTATTAAAAATAAAAAAAAATATTGACACGCCCGTAAGCGTGTATTATAATTTATTTTGTTTGTTAGATTATTTATGTACGTAAGATCCAATTAGACCTGGATCTTAACATAAATGCAAAGCTCGTAAGAGTAAAGCGATATAATGTAAGTTCAGGGAGGGAAAAACATGAAATCATACATTGCTAAGGCACAAGAAGTTGAAAAAAAATGGTTTGTTGTTGATGCTGCTGGTAAGCCACTAGGAAGAGTTGCTAGCCAAGTTGCTTCAATATTAAGAGGAAAACATAAACCAACATTTACACCAAATGTTGATTGCGGAGATCACGTAATAGTTATCAATGCAGAACAAGTTGTTTTAACTGGTAAGAAGTTAGATCAAAAATTCATGAGAAAATATAGCGGATACGTTGGAGGACTTAAAGAAGTTCCTTACAGAGAAGTATTAGCTAAGAAGCCAGAACTAGCTTTCGAAGAAGCAGTTAGAAGAATGCTTCCATCAGGAGTTTTAGGAAGAAAGCAACTTAAAAACTTAGTAGTATATAGAGGTGCTGAGCACAATCACGAAGCTCAAAAACCAGAAGTACTTGAATTAAAGTACTAATATACAATCGGGAGGAGGAATAAATTATGGCAAAAGTTCAATATATGGGAACTGGTAGAAGAAAGAAATCAGTTGCTAGAGTAAGACTAGTACCAGGAACTGGTAAAGTAGTTATAAACAACAGAGAAATCGAAAACTTCTTTGGTTTAGAAACTTTAAGAATGATCGTTAACCAACCATTAGTATTAACAGGAACTAAAGACAGATTTGATGTTTTAGTAAATGTACACGGTGGTGGATTCACTGGTCAAGCAGGAGCAATAAGACACGGAATCACAAGAGCTTTAATTAAGTCAGATGAAAGTCTTAAGTCAGAATTAAAGAAAGCTGGATTCGTAACAAGAGACCCAAGAATGAAAGAAAGAAAGAAATACGGTCTTAAGAAAGCAAGAAGAGCTCCACAATTCTCTAAGAGATAGTATATTCTTTTTTCAACAAAAGAGAGGTTCATCCTCTCTTTTTTTTATGATTAATTGAATGGTAATAATATTAAATTATTAACAAAAATATGAAATATTAAATTCATGTTAAAAAAAGAGCAAATTCCTTAACAAATATTAAAAAATATAGTAAACTAGCGTTGTGAAAATAATCGTTTATTATAGAAATAAAAAGTAGAGGAGAGTCTAACTTGGATACAATAATGGTTATAATTAGTTTATTAGGCGGTCTTGGATTATTCATATATGGTATGAAAATCATGGGAGATGGGCTTGAAAACGCAGCAGGAGAAGGATTAAAAAATATACTAGAAAAGGTTACTAAAAATCCTATCGTTGCTATAGTTGTTGGTGCAATAGTTACAGCAGTAATTCAAAGTAGTAGTGCCACAACAGTTATGGTAGTAGGATTCGTTAACGCTGGTTTAATGAATTTAGCGCAAGCAGCTGGAATTATTATGGGTGCCAATATAGGGACAACTATTACAGCACAATTGGTTGCTTTTGAGCTTTCAGAAATAGCACCTTTATTTGTTTTCATTGGTGCAATGATTGTAATGTTTGCAAAGATTAAAAAGAAGAAGGAAATTGGAAATATCATTTTAGGATTTGGTATATTATTCATAGGTATGGGAATGATGAGTGAAGCCATGGAACCTTTAAGAGAATCCCCAATGTTCCAACAATTATTATTAACTATTGCAGATAAATGGTACTTAGGAGTTATAGCAGGAGCATTAATAACTGCTGTATTACAAAGTTCATCAGCAACAACTGGTATATTAGTTGCTTTAGCAAATGCAGGAGCAATTACAATAGCAGGAGCATTACCAATAGTATTAGGATGTAACATAGGTACATGTATAACAGCTATGTTATCAACAGTAGGAACAAATAAAACAGCTCATAGAGCAGCTGTTATGCATTTAATATTTAATGTTACTGGTACGCTGATATTTTTACCACTACTTGCAACAGGATGGCTTGCAGAAATAGTTTCAAGTATGTCATCAGAAGTAAATAAGCAAATAGCAAATGCACATACAATTTTTAATATTACAAATACAGCAATAATGCTTCCATTAATACCTTTACTAATTAAGATAGTTACTTGGATAATACCAGGTGAAGATGAAGATGAAAAGCAAGGTCCTAAGTATATTGATGATAGATTACTAGAAACACCAGTAATAGCAGCTGGACAAGTAATAAAAGAAACTATAAGAATGGCTACAAAAGCTAAAAAAGGTTTAGTTTTATCAATAGATGCTTTTAAAACTAATGATGAATCATTAGTTCAAAAGGTTTATGAAAATGAAAAGATTATAAACATATTAGAAGAGTCAATAACTACATATTTAGTTAAGCTTTCTAAATGTGAACTATCAGATAAAGAAAAAAATATAGTAGCAGCTACATTCCATATAGTAAATGACATTGAAAGAATAGGAGATCATGCTGAAAATTTAGCTGATTTAACATTACAAAAAATAAATAAATCACTAGAATATTCTAATGATGCAGTAGAAGAATTAGATAGTATTTATTCATCAACTTTAGAAGCTTTAGATATAGCAATTGAAAGTTATGAAAATAGAGATGTTAGTAAAGCAAGAAGCATAGTTGAGGTTGAAGCTCAAATTGATAAGAAACAAAAAAGATTTAGAGAACTTCATATTAAGAGATTATATGATGGAAGATGTAATGCTTATACAGGAGCAATATTCTTAGATATATTAAGTAATTTAGAAAGAATTGGAGACCATTCAACAAATATAGCAGAAAGTGTTATTGAAAATAATTAAACAAAAGACCAAGGGATATTATAAAGTCCTTTGGTCTTTTTTTGTTTTAGATGTGGAATAATAAAACAGCTTTTAAACATAATAAAAATGAGAATAATAAAAGAGTATGGAGGAATCTTATGAAGAAATTAATTATGCTTTTCATAAGTATATTTTTAATTATTTTAAACAATATAATAGTGGTAAATGCACAAGAATTAAATGAAAAAGTAATCTTAATAGATCCGGGGCATGGAGGTATTGATGGAGGAGCAATATCTAAAAATGGTACTATAGAAAAAGAAATTAATTTGGAAATATCATTAAAACTTAGAGATGGTTTAGAAGATAAAGGGTATAAAGTATTTATGACTAGAGATACTGATACTGGCTTATATAAAAAAGGAAAAAGTATAAAAGAAAAGAAGAGGGAGGACTTAAAAAAGAGAGTTTCATTAAAAGCTGAAACTAATTGTGATGTTTTTATTTCTATACATGAAAATATGTTTCCACAAGCAAAATGCTTTGGTGCACAAGTATGGTATGCATCTAATACAGAGAGTGAAAATTTAGCAAATATAGTACAGGATTGCATAAAGTCAACATTGAATGATGGTAATAAAAGAGTAGCTAAACCAGCAAAAGAAGCATATTTAATTTTAAGAGATAAATATGAAGGTGCATCTATTTTAGTAGAATGTGGGTTCTTATCTAATAGTGATGAAGAAAATAAATTGAAAACAGATGAGCATCAACAATTATTAGTAGATGGAATTATAAAAGGAATTGATGCTTATTTTAGTGATAATAATTTTGAAGAAAAACAATAAAGTGTAGCTATCAAGCTACACTTTATTATTTATTGAATATATAGTGTTAAATGTATAAAATTAGAATATAAGGGGGTATGTTACATGAGAATTATAAATATTAATGAAATAATAAAAACTGTTAAAGAATTAAGTATAGAAGCTAATTATTATTTGCCTAATGATATAAAAGAAGCAATAGAAAAGGCTGAAAAAAATGAAAAGTGGCCAATAGCAAATAATATATTAAATAAAATATTAGAAAATAGTAATATAGCTGCTACAGAAAATATACCAATATGTCAAGATACAGGAATGGCTTGTGTGTTTGTTGATATTGGGCAAGATGTTCATATAACAGGGGGAAGCTTGGAAGAGGCAATTAATGAAGGTGTAAGACAAGGATATTCAGAAGGGTTTTTAAGAAAATCAGTTGTTAAGGATCCATTACATAGAATAAATACAAACGATAATACTCCAGCATTAATTTACTATAACATAGTAGAAGGAGATAAAGTGAAAATAACCGTATCACCTAAGGGATTTGGTTCAGAAAATATGAGTAGAATTGCTATGTTAAAACCATCTGATGGATTAGATGGAGTAAAGAATTTTGTAATTGAAACAGTAAAAATGGCAGGTCCTAATCCATGTCCACCAATAGTAATAGGTGTTGGAATAGGAGGAAGCTTTGATAAAGCAGCATATCTTGCAAAAAAGGCATTAATAAGGTCTATTAATGAAGAAAATACTAATGAATTTTATAATAACTTAGAAAAAGAGTTGCTAGAAGAAATAAATAAAATAGGCATTGGTCCTCAAGGATTTGGAGGAAAGACCACAGCATTAGCTTTAAATATAGAAACATATCCTACTCATATTGCAGGACTGCCAGTTGCAGTAAATATAAACTGTCATGCTACTAGGCATAAGGAAAGGGTTTTATAGGTGATTATTTATGGAAAAGAAAATATATCTTCCTTTAAGCGAAGAACAAACAGTAAATCTAAAAGCAGGGGATAATATCTTATTAAGTGGAATAATTTATAGCGCAAGAGATGCAGCTCATAGTAGATTAATTAACTTAATAAAAAAGAAAGAAAAATTACCTATAGATATTAAGGATTCAGTTATATATTATGTAGGACCTACGCCAGAAAAACCAGGACAAGTAATAGGCTCGGCAGGTCCAACTACAAGCTATAGAATGGATAAATATGCATCAGAACTTTTAGATTTAGGACTAAAGGGCATGATTGGAAAGGGAGTAAGAAGTGATGAAGTCATTGAAGCAATTAAGAGAAATAAAGCAATATATTTTGGAGCTATAGGAGGAGCGGGAGCACTTATTAGTAAATGTATAATATCTTCAAAAATTGTAGCATATAAAGACTTAGGAACAGAGGCTATAAGAAAGCTTGAAATTAAAGATATGCCACTTACAGTAATTATAGATAGTAAAGGAAATAACCTTTATGAAATAGGCAAGGCTCAATATTTGAAAAGTATTAATTTATAATATAACAAAAAACACAGCGATAAAGCTGTGTTTTTTGTTATATTGATTGAAACCCATTACCTTTTACCTCTGAAACATCAACTATAGTAATAAAGGCATTTGGATCTATATTTAAAATCTTTCTTCTTAAACTGACCATTTGAGAAGTGGTTACAGCTACATATAGAAGTTTTCTCTTATGTCCTGTAAATTCACCTTCAGCCATTAAGGAAGTTATTCCTCTATTCATATCTTTTAATACAAAATCA
Organism: Clostridium sp.; assembly: GCA_024409095.1. Classification (GTDB taxonomy): domain Bacteria; phylum Bacillota; class Clostridia; order Clostridiales; family Clostridiaceae; genus Clostridium. Next base: position 6,627 of record JAKSUK010000003.1, on the reverse strand, counting down.
ATAATATCTTTTTCGCGATCAGTCAATACCAGGAATAGCTTTTTGCTATTAAATCCATTAATTACTTTATCAACAACAAATCCTTGAATATACATTGATATTAATGTGTAAAGTGCTTGAGGTAATCCAAAGATCAATGCACCAATAGCAACAATTATTAAATTGAAATAGAAATTAACCGTACCTATTTCAAAATTAGGGTGTTTTTTTCGAATTACCATGGTAATAATATCAGTTCCTCCAGTGGAACCATTTCTTGAAAAAACTAGTCCAGCACCAATACCATTTATCACACCACCATAAATGCAATAAAGAAGTAGATCATCTACACGCACTAATGATGATAGTGGCTTAGTTACAATAAGTGCTGTAGAGAATGAAATCATTCCTATAGCAGTATATATTGTAAAGCGTTTGCTTAAAAATTTATAACTTATAAAGAATAATGGAATGTTTATTAAGAATACAATAAGCCCTGAAGGAATGTTCATAGCATATTCAAAAATAAGTGCGATACCTGTTGCACCACCACTAAGAAGTCTAGCATTAGAAATAAATAAGTTTATTCCTAATGAAGAAATAAATGTTCCACAAATTATAAGTATAATATCTAAAATAAACATCTTACTTTTTGAAAATATTGTCATAAATTGCTCCTTATCATTTGCTATACAATTTTAATATTAACATAATAAATTATATAGTAAATATAATATAATATAAAGAAAAATATGTATTATTAAAAGAAATTTATTATCAATTAATAAAAATAATTGCATATAAGAGTATACAAGAGAACAAAAGAAAATTTTAAACAAAATTCAAAGAAAATCTGTTTTTACAAATTTAAAATGTGAGTTTATAATAAGACAATATGTTGTATGGAATAATAAAAATATGTATATATAATATACTATATATAGTAAAAGAGGGGAAATCGCTAAATGAATAAAATATGTAAATTTGCTATAGAAGATATAAAAGATAAAGATGGAGTATATAATGAAGAAAAGCTAATTGAAAGCTGTAGCAATATAATAAGACCAGGAATGAGTGAAAAAGAAATACTATTATCTGTTATGCAATGTGCTTTAGAATTAACAACAGAAAGTGAACCAAAGTGGCAATATGCAGCTTCAAAGATATATATTTATAAGTTATATAAAGAAGTAAGTACTAATAGAGGATTAAAAGAAGAAACACCATATAGCAATTTTTATAATTTTATTAAATATATGTCAGAAAAAAAATTATACGGAAAATATATTTTAGAGAATTATTCCAAGGAAGAAATAGAACAGTTAGAAAAATATATAAAGCCAGAGAGAGATTATATATTTACTTATAGTGGAATTGATTTATTAGCTAAAAGATATTTAATACATGATTATAATAAAAATATATTAGAGTTACCACAACAAATGTTTATGGGTATAGCTATGCATTTAGCAATTCCAGAAATAAAATCTAAGAGAATAGAGTGGGTTAAAAGATTTTATGACGTATTAAGTTCATTAAAAGCTACAATGGCAACACCAACTATGTCTAATGCAAGAAAACCATTTTATCAATTAAGTTCATGCTTTATTGATACTGTTGACGATAGCTTAAATGGAATATATAAATCTTTAGATAACTTTGCCAATGTCTCTAAATTTGGTGGAGGAATGGGAATATACATAGGAAAGGTTAGAGCATTAGAATCAAGCATAAGAGGTTTTAAAGGAGCTGCTGGTGGTGTAATTCCGTGGGTTAAATTATTTAATGATACAGCAATAGCAGTTGACCAACTTGGAGTTAGAAATGGATCTGTAGCAGTATGGCTTGATGTATGGCATAAGGATATTCCAGAGTTTCTTCAAATAAGAACTAATAATGGTGATGATAGAAAGAAAGCACATGATGTTTTTCCAGGGTTATGTTATCCAGATTTATTCTGGAAGCTAGCAGAGCAAAATATTGATGCAGATTGGTACATGATGTGTCCACATGAAATCAAAACTGTTAAAGGATATTCATTAGAAGATTTTTATGGTGATAAGTGGGAAGAAAAGTATTATGAATGCGTTAATGATGATAGAATTTCTAAGCGTGTAATGAGCGTTAAAGATATAGTAAGATTAATTATAAAGAGTGCAGCAGAAACAGGTACACCATTTGCGTTCTACAGAGATACTGTTAATAAGATGAACCCTAATAAGCATAAGGGAATGATATATTCTTCTAATCTTTGTACAGAAATAATGCAAAATATGAGTGCAATGGAAATACAACAAAAAGAAGTTTATGATGAAAATGGTGATAAAGTAGTAATTGAAAGAACAAAAGCAGGTGATTTTGTTGTATGCAATCTTTCATCAATAGTATTAGGTAATGTTGATGTAAATAACGAAAAAGAAATAGAATATGTTGTAGAAACACAAATAAGAGCTATGGATAATGTAATTGACTTAAATTATTATGCAATTCCATTTGCTGAAATCACTAATAAGAAATATAGAGCTATAGGTCTTGGAACTAGTGGATATCATCATATGCTTGCTAATAATAAAATTCATTGGGAAGAAGAAAAGCATTTAGAATTTGCTGATAAAGTATATGAAAACATCAATTATTATGCAATAAAATCAAGTATGAAGATAGCTAAGGAAAAAGGTTCATATGAATGTTTTGAAGGATCTGATTGGCATAATGGAGATTACTTTAAATTAAGAGATTATTCTAGTGATAGATGGAATGAATTAAAGAAGGAAGTAAATGAAAATGGATTAAGAAATGGATACCTACTTGCAGTAGCACCAAATGGTTCAACAGCAACTATAGCAGGTACATCAGAAGGTGTAGATCCAGTTATGGCAAGATTTTGGCTAGAAGAGAAAAAAGGAAGTATAGTACCAAAGACAGCACCTAATTTAAGTTGGGAAAACTTCTGGTTCTATAATTCAGCATATAATGTAAATCAAAGCTTTAGTGTTAAAGTTAATGGAATACGTCAGAGACATATAGATCAAGGACAATCATTTAACTTATATATAACAACAGATTTTACAATGAGACAAATAATGAATTTATATATAAGTGCATGTAAGTGTGGAGTTAAGTCAATATATTATGTAAGGTCAAAATCACTAACAGTAGAAGAATGTGAAAGTTGTTCAGCATAATAAAATATTAAGATATTTGGGAGTAAGTATTATGGATGTAAAAAAGAGGTCTTTATTTAATGAAAATGGGGATGTTGAAGTCAGTAAAAAAAGAATGATTAATGGTAATACCACTAATTTAAATGATTTTAATAATATGAAATATGGATGGGTTTCAGAGTGGTATAGACAGGCAATGAATAATTTCTGGATACCAGAAGAAATTAATTTATCACAAGATTTAAAAGATTATAATAAGCTAGAAGAGGCAGAAAAGACTGCGTATGATAAGATACTGTCATTTTTAATATTCTTAGATTCAATACAAACAGCTAACTTAGGAAATATAAATAATTATATTACAGCTAGTGAGATTAATTTATGTCTTACAATACAAGCTTTCCAAGAAGCTGTACACTCTCAAAGCTATAGTTATATGCTTGATACTATATGTTCTCCAGAAAAGAGAAATGAAATATTATATCAATGGAAAGATGATGAAGTATTATTAGAAAGAAATAAATTTATAGGAGCTCAGTATAATAGCTTTTTAGAAGAGCCTAACGTGGAAAACTTAGTAAAAACAGTAATGGCTAATTACATATTAGAAGGGATATACTTCTATTCTGGATTTATGTTCTTCTACAATTTAGAGAGAAACGGAAAAATGCCAGGGTCAGCTCAAGAAATAAGATATATTAATAGAGACGAAAATACTCATCTTTGGTTATTTAGAAGTATAATTAGAGAGCTTATGAAAGAAGAGCCACAAGTATTTACAGAAGAATTAAGAGCAGAATTAAGACAAATGATGAAAATAGGTGTTGAAAATGAAATCAACTGGGGAAAATATGTAATTGGAGATAAAATTCAAGGAATAAATAATAATTTAATTGAAAGTTATATAAAATACTTAGGAAATAGAAGATTGAAAGAAATAGGATTTGATTCTATTTTTGAAGGTTATGATGAAAATCCAGCTAAATGGGTAGATATTTTAGCTGATGCAAACTCAGTAAAAACTGATTTTTTTGAAGCAAAATCTACAGCATATGCAAAAGCTAGCGTATTGATTGATGATCTTTAAGAGTAACGTTTACAATAAAATTATGACTAAAATAATAAAAATAGTGTTTTAAATATATTATTTACTTAAAAAAATATAAGAAATTTTAAGAATATACTAAAAATTCAAGAAATTTTAAGAATATTAAGAGAATATATGATATAATAAAAAACAATCATAATATTATAATTAACTATGGATATACAATGTTAAACAATTACATTGTTATGATGCAGGGAGGAAATTGCAATGAAAAATGGTATTGCTGCTTCAAAAGGATATGCAATAGGTAAAGTATTTATTCAACAACATGAAGAAATAGTTATAACAGACGAAAAAGTAACAGATGTTGCTGCTGCTAAAGAAGAATTAAAAAAAGCTTTAGAAGCTTCAAGACTTCAATTAGAAGCTATAAAGGCTAAGACTTTAGAAGAAATTGGTGAGCACGAAGCTCAAGTTTTCACAGCACACTTAGAATTATTAGGTGATCCAGGATTCGCAGGAGAAATGGAAAACACTATAGAAAATGAAAGCATAAATCCAATGAAAGCTGTTCAAATGGTAACAGATACTTTTGTTATGATTTTTGAATCAATGGAAGATGCATATATGAGAGAAAGAGCTGCTGACGTTAAAGACGTTTCTAAGAGAATAATCTCTAACTTAGCAGGAAAAGGTGGAAGTGATTTTGCTGTAACTGAAAAGAATACAGTTGTAGTTGCTCATGATTTAACTCCATCAGATACAGCTCAATTAGATAGATCATTAGTTGTTGGTTTCTTAACTAACATTGGGGGAAGAACTTCTCACTCAGCTATCATGGCTAGAACTTTAGAAATACCAGCAGTAGTTGGTTTAGGAGATATAACTACTTCAGTTAAAAATGGAGATTTAGTTATAGTTGATGGTATCAAAGGTCTTGCTATAATCAATCCTTCAGAAGAAGTTATAGCAGAATACAGAGCTAAACAAGAAGCTTTTAAAGCAGAACAAGAAGAATTAAAGAAACTTATCGAAGTTAAAACAGTTACTAAATCAGGTAGAAGAGTAGAAGTTTGTGGAAATATCGGTAAGCCAGAAGATATAGACCAAGTTTTAGCTAACGGTGGAGATGGTGTAGGTTTATTCAGAACTGAATTCTTATACATGGATAGAGATTCAGCTCCAACAGAAGAAGAACAATTTACAGCATACAAGACTGTATTAGAAAAATCTAATGGAAAACAAGTTGTTATAAGAACATTAGATATTGGTGGAGACAAGGTATTACCTTACTTACCATTACCAGAAGAAATGAATCCATTCTTAGGATACAGAGCTATAAGATTATGTTTAGATAGAAAAGACATATTCAAAGTTCAAATAAGAGCTTTACTTAGAGCTTCAGTATACGGAAAATTAGCAGTTATGTTCCCAATGATTTCAGGATTAGAAGAATTCCAAGCTGCTAAAGAATTCGTTGAAGAATGTAGAGCTGAATTACATGCTGAAGGAATAGCTACTTCAGATTCGATTCAATGGGGTATCATGGTTGAAATCCCTGCAGCTGCAGTAATGGCTGATGAATTAGCTAAGTATGTTGATTTCTTCTCAATAGGAACAAACGACTTAATTCAATACACATTAGCTGCTGATAGAATGAGCGAAAAAGTTTCATACCTTTATAATCCAATGCACCCAGCTGTATTAAGATTAATAAAGATGACTATAGATGGAGCTCATAAGCACGGAAAATGGGTTGGAATGTGTGGAGAAATGGCAGGAGATGAATCTGCTATCCCAACACTTGTTGAATATGGACTAGATGAGTTCTCAATGAGTGCTACTTCAATCTTAAATGCTAAGAAGATAATATTAGAACAAGAATAATATAGAAAGTAAGAGGTAAAGTTTTTATAGACTTTACCTCTTATTTTAATTAATGGAGATAATAATGGAAAATACACTTAATAAAATATATGAAAAAGCCATGGATAATTACCATATAGGATATATTGAAAAAGCATTAGAACAATGTGAAAAAGGTATATCTTTAAATTTAAAAGATGTGAGATTATTAAATTTAAAGGGAATGCTATTATATATAAAAGGAGATTTAGAGGGAGCAATAGCTGTATGGAAGATAAATAGCCATTATAATAATGATGAGGTATCAAAAATATATCTTAATGATGCAAAAAAGATGAGGAAAACCTTAAATTATACTTTTTAGCTGAAAATGATATTAAAGAATTTAAAATTGATTATGCCCTAGAAAAGTTAGAAAGATGTGGGGTTAGTGATTTTAACTGCATAAATGTTAATAATGCTTTAGCCATATGTTATTTAAGAAAAGGCAACTATTTAAGAGCCAAGGAATTTAATGAAAAGGCACTGACTATTAATAAAGAGGGAAAGACATCTATTGAAATAAAAAAT